>JBCCLS010000142.1:0-7522 GCA_039026835.1 Bacteroidota bacterium
ATAGCTAATATTGAAGACTATTACACACAAAATACAAGTAACTATATCACAAGTCTTCAAAAAGTATTTGACGCTTGTGCAAAGGATCCTGAGTGCAATAAAGAATTCCCAAATATAGAAGACACTTACTATGAAGTAATAGCTGATTTAACAGATAATCCTATCACAGTAGCTGTAGATACGTATGTAGTAGCATCGGGAGAATTTACATTCAATGCAGAAGACTTTAAAATTACGATTCAACAAACCTTGTACAATAAACAATTTGTAGAAATTATTCCATTACTAATAACACAATTTAAAGAGCGAAACAAAAAAGCTTTGGGAAGTTTGGTAGCTTCATTTTCTAGCTTATTAGGATTGGATTATGGTGTGTATTATTGTGTAAGTTGTAACGAAGCATTGCCTAATAATGACGTTAAACAATTCAACGCGAATGCTGCACAATATGGAAAACTAAAAGGAGGATTGTCTTTTTACAAATCAGATTTTAAAGTTTGTGAAAAATGGAATCTAAACAAGCCAGATTCATTAGCATTGCATCACAATTTAGACAGTCTAGCAGTCGCAGATTTTCCTGTGTTGGTAATTTCAGGTGAATACGATCCAATTACGCCTGTAACAAATGGAGAAAAAGTAATTAAAAAGTTTAAAAAAGCCAATGCAGTAACTGGTTATACGTACGGACATACACCAGGTTTTACATTCTTAGGGAATGAACTAGTAGGCGCTTTTTCAAAAAGTCCCACCAAAAAACCAGATACAGAAATATTCAAACAAGCTGCAAAATTACAATTGGTAAGTGACGTGGCCATAAATACAGGTGTTTCAAAAATGGGCACAAGTATTAGTCAAATGAATCCGCTTTTTATCACACCGTTAGCCATTGCAATAGTCCTTATGCTCATATTCATATTTGTATATATTGCAAACATCGTGCGAAAGCAATACCAACACATGGAAGATAAAATTGTTAGATTGTTAAGTATTGCAACTTCTATAGTTGGTCTAATTACTATTACAGGACTCATTTTAGCACTATTAGAAGTAATGGAAAGGAACTTTTTCATTCTAGCTTTTGGACTTCCAGAAAACTTCAACTACTTATTTACGCTCATGTTAGCATTTGTCACATTAGCAATAGTAACCTTAGTATTCTTTACAGTGAGAGTCAGAAAAATATCGGATAGAAGCATTTTAATGTCAGTCTTATTCTCACATTTAAATCTCATTACGTACATGTTTCACTGGGGAGTAATTTCTTTCTAAAACCAACACGATCACCATGGAAAACAACATCTTATTCGATACGTACGATACGTTTTTAAAAAATCAGGAAAGTACCATCGCCAATGTAATTGAAATAGACGAGGAAAAAGTTCATTGGTTTTTTAGAGGATTTAAATATCCTATTTCTTCTTGGCCAGTTGTTATCAATCAAAAACTCACTAAAAGTCTAGAAGAAGTAAGTGCCTTTGTTCCAAGTATGCTGCAAAAAATTCCAGCATTATATTTCAACAACAACATCAATGATATCGCTGATTTTTATTTTGATGGAAATAAAAACAAAGCAAAATTTTCATTAATGTGTCATAACAAAAATGTTGAGGTAAGCTGTCGTTTAGATCTTACATATACTGAAGATGGTTTCAAAGTATTGGAAGTCAATATGGGATCTTCTATTGGAGGAATGGAATTTCAAAACTTTGAACCTTTGATCAAAGAATTACATCCAGAATTGCAACAACCTTCAAACGGCAACTACTATAATTCAAAAAAAACACAAAATATCTATGTGAAGTTTTTGGTTGAAAAGGTATTAGAATTTGTTACTGATGTTGAAGAAGTCAATATCTTTTTGGTAAATGACAAGAATCAAGATGCACATCTTAAGGAAATGATTCTTGGATTTTACAATGATTTACTTTCCAGTGAGCTGCAGCACCGAAACAAAAAAGGAACTGTCTATTCAGATCGGATTGATACATTAAAATTTGTAAACAATCAACTTACGTATCAAGGAAATAGTGTACAAGCAGTTCTAATTCTTGATTTTGCATTGGTTGATATAACACCAGCAATTTTTAGAGCATTCATCAACAACAAAGTATACTTTCCAGATCACCCAGGAACGATGTTTGTGGGAGACAAAAGAAACTTAGCCTTGCTAAGACGATTGGCAGTAAACAACAAATTTGAAGCAGCTGAAAATGCACTTATTTTACAATACATTCCTTGGACAGAAATTGTAGAAGATGTAACGGTTTCATACAACGGAAAATCGTATGAAATGCTAACATTATTACGTACGCATAAAGATGATTTTGTAATCAAAATTTCGGATGGGCTTCAAGGAAATAATGTCTTTGTCGGGAAGTTCTTATCGTCCCATGAATGGGAAAAAGCAATCAGTCAAAGCTTAGAAAGCAAAAACTACATTGCGCAAAAATTTAGCGATTCTATTGCGTTAAATGCGCCAAATGCAAAAAATGAATGGATACCTCATAAACTTATTTGGGGTGCTTTTGGTTTTGGGAAAACCTATGGTGGCACTTGGGTTCGTATGTCTGCCAATAAAAACGACTCAGGAATCATTAATTCAGCTACAGGCGCTGTAGAAGCCATAGTGTATGAAGTACATAACAAACATGAATAGCCTTCAGCATCTAAACAACCTATTGTAACCTAAACACATAATGAAACAAACCATACTTTCTAACAAAGAGGAGGAATTCAAAAATGTGGCAACACAAGAATTTCCCATTTGGATAAATACACAGGCAAAAGAAGTCCCTGAAGTATTTAAACAATACAAATATCCTGTAACTTCATGGCCAGTCATCATTGATAAAAATACGGCGGCTAGACTAAAGAAATTGTGTGTGCAAATACCAAAACTAGTCTATCAAATACCAAAACTCTATTTTGACAATGATCAGCAAAAAATAGCAGATTATTACTTTTCAGGAAATGCACTTGTTGGGCAATTTGCTGTGATTTGTCATGAAAAAAATATAAAATCAGGTTGCAGACTCGACTTAACATTCTCCAAAAAAGGATTTCAAGTTTTAGAAATAAATGTAGGATCGGCTATCGGTGGTTGGCAAGTACAGAGTTTTGAATCAATCATTCGAAAGTTACATCCAGAATTATCAAGTCATGCCACACGACGTGATTATCATTCTGAAAACTCACAGAAAAACTATATCAACTTTTTAGTTGACAAAGTGTTACAACATGTGAAAATTGAAGGTGATATCATTAATATTTACATAAAAATTCCTGACATGGCTGACAAGCAAATGCAGGCACGAAGTTTGGCTTTCTTTGACGATATGTTGCAGAAAGAATTTTCGCGTCGAGGTTTGCGTGGAAAAGCGTATACAGGTCAATTAAAAGACTTAAAATTACAGCAAGGGAAACTATACTTTGGAAATATCAACATTCACGGAATCATAAATTTAGACTTAGAAAATGAAGAAATTCCTTTAGATGTATTTCGTTCGTTCATCCTAGATAATGTATATCTTCCTGATCATATAGCTAGTGGAATGTACGGAGACAAGCGTAATTTAGGATTATTACGAGAATTAGCTGAGCAAGGAAAATTTTCTGAAGAAGACAATCAATTGGTCTTAGAATCCATTCCTTGGACTGCTAAAATTAGTAACAGCACTGTATTTTTCAATCAGCAAAAAGTATCCTTATTAGAAGTATTGCGAACAAACAAAAAAGAATTTGTTATCAAAGCAGCGCAAGGTTTACAAGGAAAAGATGTTTTTATTGGTAAATTCTCTTCGGATGAAGAGTGGGAAGAAGCTATTGAAATTGCTCTAAAAAAAGGGCATTTCATTGCCCAAGAATTCACAGATTCTTTAGACTTTGAAGCACCAAATAAGCAAGGAGAATGGACGCCACATAAGCTTATTTGGGGCGCTTTTGGTTTCGGTACAAACTATGGTGGCGTTTGGGTTCGAATGTCGGAAGTAAAAACGGATGTAGGTATTATCAATTCAGCAACGGGCGCAGTAGAAGCCATTGTATATGAGATGAAAAATTAACCAAAAAACGCTTCTTTATGATTTACATTTACTACGCGTTCATCTCAGAAAAAAATCATGGATTGTTATTGCAAAAATTTCTCTCCAACTTTCCATTAGACTTTCAACAAAAAATTCTCAGCTACCGGCGCTGGCAAGATGCCCAATTATCCTTATTGGGTAGACTTCTACTAAGCCAAGGAGTTCTTAAAAATTCACAATTGAAAACGGTGAACTCTAAAATTCTTTTCAATGAATACAACAAACCTTATTTTGAAGGTAAAGAAATCAATTTCAACATTTCGCATTCTGGTGAAATAGTAGTCTGTGCCATTTCAGAAACTGATACTATTGGTGTTGATATCGAAATAATAAATGAAATCAATATCAACGATTTCAAATCGCAAATGACAACCAGTGAATGGAACTCAGTTGTTTATGCTACCGATCAGCAAGTAGCTTTTTACAACTATTGGACACAAAAAGAGGCAGTTGTCAAAACACATGGAAAAGGCTTGTCAATTCCGTTGCAATCTTTTGAAATAAATGACAATACAACCACCATTGAAGCAGAAACATTCTATACTTATGAAGTTGATTTAGAAGAAAATTACCTCTGTTATGTAGCTTACAAACAACAAATTGAAAATCAACAAATGATTATCAAAAAAATAGCCATACAAGATATCTTAGAAAATGCATTGGTGTAAAACAGTTGTGCTAGAATTTTATCGTACGTATACAAAAGTCCAAAACATGATATAATCCTCATATTTTGGACTTTTTTATATACATATATTGTATACTCATTTAACGTAAGTTCGGCATAAGAAATCGCTATATGGTTTATAATTCACTGAAAAACAGTCAATTGTTAGTAATGCTCGATTTGATGCATAGTGTAAGTTGTTTATAATCAAGAATATAAATAAAAAATTACATCCAACTCACGTTATGCAATAAAAATAGAAATGACATGAACTAAAACGAAAGAAAAAATTAAAATGTAGTAATTTGCATTTTATTGATTAAGTGAGAATAATTTTCATTCAACCAACAACCAACAACCAACAACCAACAACCAACAACCCAAAACCCAACACCCAAAAGCGCAGCGACCCAACATGAAAATCATCTTCATATACAATGCAAAATCAGGAAAATTGAATAGTTTGCTCGATGTAGCACACAAACTCATCAGCCCAAAAACCTATCAGTGTAAATTGTGTACGATTACGCATGATACCTTTGCTGAAAATGCGTTGTGGAAGGAATTTCGCCAAACTACAACGCTTCCGCTAGAATTTTTACACAGCGATGAATTTGAACGTCAATACAAAAATATAGATACAAAATATCCTGTCATCTTTTTACAAAAACAACAAAAACTCAGTGAGTGGATTTCGAAAAGTGATATAGAAAAAATAGCAACAACACAGGAATTAATTCATCTCATACAAACCAAAGCCGCAACTATGAATTCTTCAAATCCTGATTGATTTGCCCAATGAATTTCAATACGTCTTCGCGACCGATTGCTTTCGAAGAAGACGTCACAAAATACTGCGGAACTTCTTCCCAAACATCTTCTAACAACTTGGCTTTATACTGCTCAACATGCGTGTCAATCTGTGAAGGTCGCAACTTATCCGCTTTGGTAAAAATGATACAAAACGGAATCTGATTTTCGCCCAACCATTGCATAAACTCCAAATCGATCTTTTGCGGTTCGTGACGAATATCAACCAAAACAAATCCGCAAACCAATTGCCTGCGTTTTCGAAAATATTCAGTAATAAATTTTTGAAAAACTTTTTTAGAACTCTTAGAAACACGTGCATAACCGTAGCCAGGTAAATCAACTAAAAACCATTCATCATTGATCTTAAAATGATTGATCAATTGTGTTTTTCCAGGTCTTCCCGAAGTCTTTGCCAAACTCTTGCGCTGTGTCAACATATTGATCAAAGAAGACTTTCCTACATTCGATCGACCAATAAAAGCATATTCAGGGATGGAATCTTTGGGACATTTGGCAACATCAGAGTTGCTCATTACAAATGTGGCAGATTTGACTTTCATCACAAACTAAAAATTACGTTTGGTGAGCCAATCTTGCAAACACGTATTAAATTCTTGTGGATGTTCCATCATAGGAGCGTGCCCGCACTTATCAATCCAGTATAAGTCTGAATCTGGGAGCAACTCATGAAACTCTTCAGCAACATTTGGCGGCGTTACAGTATCATTTTTTCCCCAAATAATTCCTGTAGGAATGTTCATTTTAGGCAAATCTTTTCCCATGTTATGGCGAATAGCACTTTTGGCAATTGCCAGTGTTTTTACCAACTTTCCACGGTTGTTTACAGTGGCATACACTTCATCGACAATCTCTTTTGTCGCTACTGCTGGATCATAAAAAACATCTTCACTTTTCTTCTTAATAAACTCGTAATCGCCACGTTTTGGATAGCCATCACCCATGGCGCTTTCATACAAGCCAGAACTTCCTGTAATGACCAAACCTTGTACCAATTCAGGATACAACTTTGTCGTCAATAACCCAATATGTCCACCAAGTGAATTACCGAGTAAAATTGCTTTATCAAGTTGTTTATGTTGAATAAATTCTTTGACATACTTCGCAAAATTCTTCACGGTTGTCTTTAGAAGTGGCATTGTGTATATAGGCAGCTCAGGAATTAAAATCTTATATCCTTTCGCTGAAAAATTTTCGGTAACGGCTTCAAAATTACTCAAACCGCCCATTAAGCCATGCAAAATAACGATAGGTGTTCCTTCTCCCAATTCGAGATAATTGAATTTCCCTTCCTTTTTAAAGCTTTCTTTCATTAATGGCTATCAGTTTTTTAACAAGAGACAAATATAGGCATTTCGGAATTATAAAAATGCTTTTTTTTCATTGTCTCAAAAATTAGTAAAACCTGACAAAAATATGTCACAGATGCTATCTTTCTTCTAGAAACTCCCACTTTTACTTGGCTGATTTTAAGCGTAATTACAGGTGTTTTGGCTAAAAAATAGAAAAACTTATCAACAAAGTGGTAAAATGTGGTAAAATGTGGTAATTTTTTCAATATATTTGAATCTTATAATAGGTAAACCTTATTCTCACGTGATAAATTTGATTGGAACTTATGAATGTAAAGTAGACGCCAAAGGGCGAATGCTTGTTCCTGCTGATTTAAAAAAGCAGCTGTCTCCTGTCTTACAAGAAGGTTTCGTGATAAAAGAAGGCCTATTTGGTTCATGTTTGGAATTGAATCCGATGAGTGAATGGAATTTGATGACGCAAAAACTAAACAAATTGAACCGTTTTAAAAAGAAAAATGTCGATTTCATTCGAAGATTTAACAAAGGTGTTCGAATGGTAGATATTGATGCTGCAGGAAGATTGTTGATTCCGAAAGATTTAGTGATGTTCGCAAACATCAAAAAAGAAATTGTGCTCTCATCCGCAA
>JBCCLS010000143.1:0-7522 GCA_039026835.1 Bacteroidota bacterium
ATCGTATGTAGACAAAGATAGATTGGGCTGTGTCGGCGCGAGTTATGGCGGATATTCTGTTTTCTACTTAGCATCGAGACATGAAGGAAGATTTAAATCCTTTATTTCTCATGACGGAATTTTTAATTGGCGCTCTATGTAGAAAACAGAATATCCGCCATAACTCGCGCCGACACAGCCCAATCTATCTTTGTCTACATACGATTCTTTAGCCACATCGTCAATAGCAGCCAGATAATCTTTCATATTTTGTCCGCCGTAATCTTTAGAGATCTGTTCGTTCCACGCTACACCGTGACCAGGCATTCCTCTTCGATTTGGCGCTACAACGATATAACCATTAGCCGCCATTAACTGAAAGTTCCATCTAAAAGAATAAAATTGTGACAACGCTCCTTGCGGTCCACCTTGGCAATATAAAAGTGTTGGGTATTTTTTAGTTGGATCAAAATCTGGTGGATAAATTACCCACGTGACCATGTCTTTTCCATCTGTAGTTTTAACGATTCGTTTTTCTATGTTGGACATTTTAATGTCTTTGTAGATGTCATCATTGGCGTTTGACAATTGTTTCATGGAACCTGTTTTGATATCCAGATTGTAAATTTCTGTAGCGTGATTCATATCGCGTCTGTTCACGATGAGTTTGTTTCCGCTTTGTGCGATGAGTCCATTTACGTCAAATTGACCACTAGAAATCTGTCTGGGTTTTGCAGGTGCTTTTCCAGCAGCAGGAATGCTAATTTCGAAAGCATGCACTGTTCCGCCAACAGGCGCATAAAAGTAAATGGTTGCTCCATCATCACTCCAAATAAATCCATTGACAGTGCCGTCCCAATTTTCCGTAAGATTTACATCTCCTGAAGGAAGTCTGACAATAATATCATTTTTATCAGATTCATAGCCATCTCTTTTCATTTGTAACCAAGCCAGTGTGCCTTTTGCAGAAAACGCAGGTTGCGTATCGTATCCTTTGTTATTTTCTGTGAGATTGGTGGTTTGTTTCGTGTCTATATTGTATTCGTAGATGTTTGTGTTTGTGCTAACCGCATATTCCGTACCTGCTAATTTTTTGGTCACGTATAGTACTTTTTTAGAATCTGGACTCCAAATATAATCTTCGTCACCGCCAAAAGGTTGCTGCGGACAATCAAAAGGTTCTCCTGGCATTATATCCATGCCTTCATCATCTGGGTTTGTTGCAGATTGAATAAACACATGACTAAAAGCGCCATCTTCCCAAGTGTCCCAATGTCTGTAATTAAGTTGATTGTAAATGTACACATTGGAGTTTGGAACATCTTGATAATGATCGGTTCCAGTGACTTTCTGAATTTTTACATCTTTAGCGATGAGTTTCCATTTTCCGTCAGGCGATACATTTTTGTCTTTGACTAAGTTTCCAACTTCTTCTAGTTCTTCTACAGCGCCTCCGTTTACAGAAACTGAAAACACCTTACTGGTGCGCTCATTCGTTGCTATATCAAAGGTGGAAGTTTTATAAATAACACGTTGTCCGTCATTGCTGAGTCCTACAGCAGAAACTCTGTTTAATTCAATGAGTTGTTGCGGTGTCATTACTTTTGATTGGCTGAATCCAAGAGTTGTCATAAAAGTATAGCTTAGTATTAGGATCAAAATTTTTTTCATCATCGATGTTTTAAAGTTTGGATGGTTCTAAATAAGGATTTAAAGGTACTAATTTTCAGTTTTGCTTTTTTGAAGTGATGTAAACTTTTTGTGTGGAAGCAAAAATGTAAGATTTTTTTGTTGGATGAGACCTTTTAGAACAATATAGACATCGTTAAGGCGAGAAAAGGGTAAAAAAAGATACATGTACAGCCAAAAGTAAAGGCTAGATTATTTTTTTAAATAGTAAAGAAATCCAATAGGCAAAAAGCGTGCATATTGCGCCAATTCCAATACTATAACTCAAGTACCAAAACCATTTCATGGCAACTTGTCCACCTTGAAAGGTTTGTGTTTCGGAAAACGTAAATGAAAGATTGCCAGCAAGTAAGTAGGAGATAGGAACCCATAAAATTCCTAATAGTATTATAGTTTTAAGTAGTTTTGAAAGGATTTTATTATATGTATTTGATGGTGTTTGCAGTTCTTTGATTCCAAAATATATGGTAAGTGGAAAGGAAATCATTCCAATCCAGGTTATAAAAGTTCCCAAAGGAATTGAGGCGCTACCAAGCGATAATGTTAGTAAAAATGAACCCGTAACCAAAAGTAGTGCGACACTTACTGTTAGCGACAATGCAATAAAAAAATATGTTTTTCGTCTGTTCAATTTTTCTGTGTAAGATTGATGTTTTTCAGCGCCAATTTCATTACGCGTCAAACAAACGGAAATCGTTGTCAATTTTAATGTCGGGAATGCCATCATATTTGCCTTCGAGATAGTCTTTCTCAAACGAAGCATCTTTTCGAATTTTTTTCTCGTAAAGCGATTCCATAGTCGTCACACCAAATTGATTTTTTTCTGTAATGATGATTTGATCGCGTCTAAAGAGTTTGCGTTTTGGGTTAATCAACGACGGATTGTGCGAAGCAAAAATCAACTGTGCGCCGTGTGGATTGTTTTCTTTAGAGTTGAACAATTCAATAATAGCTTTGCTTAAATGTGGATGTAATTGTGCGTCAAATTCGTCAATAATCAATGTTTTTCCATGGAGCAAGGTATCAATGATCGGACCTGAAAGCGCTACATATTTTCCAGTTCCCAACGATTCGTTTACAAAGAGATTGAAATAAATATTGTCTACTTCGTTATTTTCTTCATCATACACACTATGTTTGGTACTAACAACTACATTTTCC
Source organism: Bacteroidota bacterium (assembly GCA_039026835.1). GTDB lineage: Bacteria > Bacteroidota > Bacteroidia > Flavobacteriales > Flavobacteriaceae > Kordia. The sequence goes on from JBCCLS010000143.1 coordinate 2,830, forward strand.
TCGTCCGATTCTAGAATCATTTTGCGAATTTCCTTTGGGACATTCCCTTTTTCTAAAATCTCTTCGGTCAGTTTAAAGCGTTCTACTTTGGTTTCGGTAAAACCTAAATCGGCACTTGCAATAAAGTTGTCTATATATTTCTTCTTTGCAGGATCGTCCATCATTGTAATGGTAAAATTCACCGTGTAGCGATCTTGCATTCCCGAAATATAATGAATGCTGCTCAATGCTTTCAAAATTGCCATTCCTGTCGGAATATTAAACTGTGCACATACTGAAATGAACAACGCATTCTTTCGCGTAATTGAAGTTAAATTGGTACTTGCGGCATCGTATTTTTTTGTGACACGAATTTCTTGGAAATCACGCTCAAACAACAGTTGTTCTTTGTTTTTTGTGGTCATGTACAACCATTCTTTGTGGATTTCGGTGTCGTCCACCAAAAAGCCATACCGATATTTGGCAGCATTGTGTATGAATACCAATTCAAAGAAACTAGGATTTTCAATGGTTTCAGTTGACAAACAAAACGGTTGTACTTCAATAGGTTCATCCGATTGTGAATCTTTGGAAGAATTTAGAATAAACTTTCGCGCAAAGCTAATGGCTTTAAACAAATTACTTTTTCCGTTGGAATTGGCGCCATAAATAATCATGCTCTTCAGCAACGTCACATTTTTCAAATCTGTCTGAAACAAATTTGAATCTCGTAGTTCGGTGAGAGAAGTTGCTGTGAAATCAATAGTGGTTCTATTTTTAAAAGACAAATAGTTTTCTACCGTGAATTTTACGAGCATTTAGGTGGTTTTTAGGATTATTTATTGCAAATATATCATTTTATACGAAAATATCGTACAAATAAACATTTTTTGTTTTGTGTGAATCAAATAAAAGTCTATATTTGTACGTGTTTTTCTCATAAACTATAATTTTTTGTATAGAAAAATACAAGAATGCACGGAAAAATCGTAAATGTCGTACAGAAATTAAAAAATGAACTTGATGCCTATTAATTCCGTGACTATATCAAACTATAAATTAGACTTGAAAGAACATTCATGATAAAGAGAGAATTTCCTTTTTACCGCCAGCTAGATCAAATGGATTGTGGACCTACGTGTTTGCGAATGGTTGCAAAGCATTTTGGGCGTGCGTATGCCATTGATTTTCTTCGAAAAAAAGCCAATATTACTAGAGAAGGTGTTTCGCTTGGAGGAATTGCAGAAGCTGCTGAAGAAATTGGATTGCACACACTTGCCGTTAGTGTCGATTATAAGACGTTGGTGGAGGATGTGCCGTATCCTTGTATTGCGCACTGGCGACAACGTCACTTTGTGGTTGTATATAAGATAAAAAAAAATACCGTATATGTTGCGGATCCTGCGCATGGATTGGTAAAGTATTCTAAAGAAGATTTTATAAAAGGTTGGATAGGTTCTTCTGCTGATCCAGAATCTGCGGAAGGATATTTACTGCTGTTAGAGCCAACTCCAGAGTTTTATGAAATGGAGAAGGAAGAAAAAAAGGAATACGGTTTTAAATTCCTTTTTTGGTATTTTAAACCCTACAAGAAATACATTGTTCAGCTAATTTTAGGATTGGTCGTCGGAAGTTTGCTGCAATTGATTTTCCCGTTTTTAACGCAGTCCGTTGTGGATTATGGTATTAATTATCAGAACAAAAATTTTGTTTTCCTCATTTTAATTGCTCAGTTAACGCTGTTTATCTCGCAGACAACTGTAGAATTGATTCGAGGTTGGATTTTATTACACATGACGAGTCGAATCAACATTAACTTAATATCTGACTTTTTGATTAAGTTGATGCGCTTGCCAATTGCCTTTTTTGATTCTAAGAATACGGGAGATATTATTCAGCGTATTTATGATCACAACCGAATTCAGAGTTTCTTATCATCTACTACGTTAAATACACTGTTTTCGGCATTTAATATGGTGATTTTTGGAGCAGTTTTGGCGTATTATAACATGCCAATTTTTACCGTTTTCTTTATTGGATCGGCCTTGTACATCGGTTGGACGTTGTTATTTATGAAAAAACGTGCCGAACTCGATTACAAACGATTTGATCAATCATCTGACAACCAAAGTAGTTTGTATCAGTTGATTTCAGGAATGCAAGAAATTAAATTGAACGGTTCTGAACGTAGAAGACGTTGGGAATGGGAAGCAATTCAGGTGCGATTGTTTAAAATTTCGATCAAAGGATTGGCACTTTCACAAACTCAAAATACAGGTGGGCGATTCATCAATGAGTTAAAAAATATCATTATTACGTACATCGCCGCGACTTCTGTAATTGATGATCCGCTGTTTACATTGGGTATGATGCTTTCGGTGCAGTATATCATCGGACAGTTAAACTTACCAATCAACAATTTCATTACGTTCATTCAGTCTGGACAGGATGCAAAAATTAGTTTAGAGCGTTTGTCAGAGATTCACAATAAAGAAGATGAGGAAGATCGTTTTGAGGAAAATATCAAAGAATTACCAGAAGATAAAACAATCAAAATTACGAATGCAAGTTTCCGTTACGGAGGAAAAAGTTCACCGCTTATTTTAGATGATATCACCGTAGACATTCCAGAAGGAAAAGTGACGGCGATTGTTGGAGCAAGTGGTAGTGGAAAAACGACTTTGATTAAGTTGTTACTTAAATTTTATGAGTTTAACGAAGGAACTTTACATATTGGGCCACATAAAATTGGCGACATGAGTACCAAAGCATGGCGTAGAGCATGTGGCTCGGTCATGCAAGATGGTTTCTTATTTGGCGATACGATTGCACGAAATATTACCGAATCAGACTCAGAAGGTGTGATTGATAAGCAACGTTTGATCAATGCTGTGAAAGTGGCAAATATTGAAGAATTTATAGAAGATTTGCCATCAGGATACAACACAAAAATTGGATCGAGTGGTGTGAATGTTTCTGGTGGACAGAAGCAACGTATTTTGATTGCACGTTCGGTTTATAAGAATCCAAAGTATATTTTCTTTGACGAAGCTACCAGTGCGCTTGATGCCAATAATGAGAAAGTGATTATGGAGAATTTGCAAGAATTCTACCGAGGAAAAACAGTAGTCGTAGTAGCGCACCGTTTGAGTACCGTGAAAAATGCGGATCAAATTATTGTATTGGATAAAGGAAAAATTATCGAACTAGGAAATCACGAAGAACTTACCGCTAAGCGCGGCGCATATTACACATTAGTAAAAAATCAATTAGAGCTAGGAAATTAATATGGCTAAGAAGAAAGACGAAGAAAAGGAAAAAGAGGAAAAGAGACGCAAGAAAATTAATGATCTTGACGAACGTTCCGATCAGGTCAAGGAAATCCTTGGTCAGGCACCAAATTGGGTAATCCAATGGGGAATTTCGGTCGTTTTTGTCATTATTGTACTTTTCCTAGTAGGATCGGCATTGTTGAGTTATAACGATATTATTCCAGCACGTGTTACGATTACTTCTGAAAATCCACCTGCACATTTAACGGCAAAGGCCGCGGGGAAATTGACCAATATTTTTGTGGAAGCAGGACAGAAAGTAGAAGCTGATGAAGTGCTGGCTGTGATTGAAAATACCGCAAATTTTGACGATGTGCAGTTGCTTAAAAAAAAGTTGGACAATTTTGTGCCAAACAAAAATGATTTTGATTCGTTGAATTATCGTTTTCCACCCAAGTTAAAGTTAGGGCCAATTCAACCGCTGTACAATCAGTTTAGAGCGCAGTATTTGACCTATTTGAATTATGTTATTTTTAATAATGAACGCAATCAGGCAGATAACATTCGCTTGCAGTTAAATAAGTTAGAAAATCGTTTACAAAAAAGTAGAAATCAATTAGAATATCAAAAGCTCGAAGTTGCCAATACCAAAAAGCGCTATGAAAAGTTTAAGCGTTTGTATGATAGCAGAAGCGTTTCGGAACGTGAATTTAAAGATCAGGAAAATATTTATTTTGATGCAAAGCGTCAATACGAAGGGACATTGTCTATTATTGAGAATGACGAAAACGCCATCGTAACCTTAAAAGGCAATTTGCGCCAAGCATCTGTAGGAGATAAGAGTTCTGAAATTTCTACCGATCAAAATTTAGAACAATCCAAACAAGATTTAGAAAACCAAATTTTACAATGGGAACAGCAATTTGTGCTTAAATCGCCTATTAAAGGAGAAGTAACCGTTTTTGATATTTGGTCAAAATACCAAAACGTAAATATAGGCCAGGATTTATTTACCGTGATTCCCGATGAAATTGAAGGAATTATTGGAAGAGTTTCCTTCCCAGTAGCCAACTCAGGAAAAATTGAAGTTGGACAACGCGTCATCATCAAACTGGACAGTTATCCGTACCAAGAATGGGGAAGTTTATCAGGCGAAATCATCAACATTTCAGGTGTGCCACAATTAAGCGCACAAGGCGGACCGCCGATGTATGTAGCGTATTTAAAGGTGGAATCGTTGAGTAGTTCTTTTGAAAAGGATATTAATTTTAAACAAGAAATGGAAGGAACCGCAGAAATTGTAGTGGAAGAGTTAACCGTAATGCAACGCATCTTCTATCAACTGCGCGAAGTATTTAGCCGAAAATAATATACAATATATAATTGATATTTTCTTTTTTTTTTATGATAGGGAAAAGCCCCGAATAGCTACTATTCGAGGC
>JBCCLS010000144.1:0-7458 GCA_039026835.1 Bacteroidota bacterium
AGAAAACAAGCTACTGCAAAAAGTAGTCGCAATTAATAGAAACAAAATAATACAAGAAAACTCGGTCATGAACCGAGTTTTTTTATGTCTATAGTTTATGCAAACTCCGTAATAGATATAATTTCACTAAGAGTAAACCCTTATTAGTTAGAGCATTGTATAAAGTTCCAAACAAGACTATCGGGTTTGGTTTTGGACTTTACAAGTACAGCCTAAAAACCATTCAACAAAAGCAAGCGATCTTTAGAAAAACTATGATTCGTCATTGCGAGATGCGTAGCGACGAAGCAATCTGTTTCTAGTAAAACAGATAATTTTCTTGGAAACTCATTGATACATTAGTACATTTTCAAATTGACACATTGCAATCAACTACTTCTCGATACAATTTTTCTCCATTATATTTCGAAAAACCACTCGAAGTGACGTTTGTGAATCAAAGTTGAAGTTGAATCCGAAACGACAACCGTCAATTCAATTTCTACAGCAAAAGCAAGCGATTTTTAGTAAAACTATGATTCGTTATTGCGAACGAAGTGAAGCAATCTGTTTCTAATAAAACAAATAATTTCCTTTGAAACGCATTGATACATTGGTACATTTTTAAATTAACACATTGCAATCAACTACTTCTCGATACAATTTTTCTACATTGCATTTCGAAATACCACTCGAAGTGACGTTTGTGAATCAAAGTTGAAGTTGAATCTGAAACGACAAACGTCAGTTCAATTTCTACAACAAAAGCAAGCGATCTTTAGAAAAACTATGATTCGTCATTGCGAACGAAGTGAAGCAATCTGTTTCTAGTAAAACAGATAATTTCCTTGGAAACTCATTGATACATTGGTACATTTTCAAATTGACACATTAACAAATTGGCACATTTTCAAATTATCAAATTAAAAACCTCAACAGCTATAATGCTGCCGCTACTTCTTTTACTGCCTTAATCGTTTTATCTAAATCGTCATAAGACAACGCATCGGACAAAAACCAACTCTCAAATGCGGAAGGCGCAATGTAGATTCCTCTGTCTAACAAACCGTGAAAGAATGTTTTAAAACTATCATTATTTCCTTTGGCAGAAGAGGCAAAATCAATCACAGGTTCTTCACAAAAATGTACTGAAATCATAGAACCAATTCTATTAATTTGATGCGTAACTCCTGCTTCCGTCAATACCTTTGCAATGCCTTCGTGCAAATAGGCTGTTTTTTTCTGTAAACTGGTAAATACTTCATCTTTAGCATTCAATTCTTGCAACATGGCCAAACCTGCTGCCATTGCAAGCGGATTTCCACTCAAAGTTCCTGCTTGATACACTGGTCCTAGCGGCGCCAAATGATTCATAATTTCTGTACGTGATGCAAACGCACCTACAGGCAATCCGCCACCAATTACTTTTCCAAAACACACAATATCGGCATTCACACCTAACAATTCTTGTACGCCACCTTTTGCCAATCGGAAACCTGTCATAACTTCATCAAAAACGAGTAAAATATTGTGCGCATCACATACAGCACGCAATCCTTCTAAGAAACCAGCTACGGGCGGAATACAGCCCATATTTCCAGCGACGGGCTCCACAATAATACAGGCAATTTCACCTTCGTTTTGAGCTACAATTTCTTGTACATGTGCCAAATCGTTATACCGTGCCAACAGTGTATCTTTTGCCGTTCCTTGTGTCACACCAGGACTGTTGGGACTTCCAAAAGTAACGGCTCCACTTCCTGCCTGAATCAAAAAAGCATCGCTGTGACCGTGATAACAGCCTGCAAATTTGATCATTTTATCTTTTCCTGTATAACCTCTTGCCAAACGTACGGCACTCATACAGGCTTCTGTACCGCTATTCACAAAGCGAATCATATCAATATTTGGAACCATAGAGACTGCTAGTTCTGCAATCTTGGTTTCAATCTCCGTAGGCATTCCAAAAGAAGTTCCTTTTTTAGCTTTATCTACTACTGCATCAATCACAGGTGGATGTGCATGTCCCAAAATCATCGGTCCCCACGAATTTATATATTCTATATACTGTTTGCCATCTTCATCTACAATATAAGCGCCTTTGGCTTCTTTCACAAAAATTGGTGTGCCACCAACCGCTTTAAACGCACGAACTGGGGAATTTACACCGCCAGGAATCACTTTTTGTGCTTCTGCAAATAACGCACTACTACGTTTGTACTCCATTCTTAGTATTTTATGTTGTTTGAATTAAATCGTTTGGAAATAAACTTATGTCGATTCTATTTAATTATAAGTTCTTGACCAATTTGAATATAATCATTTTTGAGTCCGTTCAAAGATTTTAATTGATCAACGGTAATTTTATATTTTCTAGCAATGCTATACAATGTATCTCCTTTTACAACGGTATATCGTCCTCCTTGCGTCACTGTTGTTGGAGCAGTTGTTGGATTTTTTCCTAATACCTCAGCATCGTATTTATACAACTCATAGCGCTCTATCAAGGCAATCAATTTTTTTGGATATTTAGGATCGGTTGCATATCCTGCTCTTTTCAAGCCTTTTGCCCAACCTCTATAATCATCTTTTGCCAATTTGAACAATCCTGCATAGCGCGATCTTCCTGTTAAAAAAAGCGAATGATCTGTAAATGAATACGCAGGATCTCCATACTTTCGAAAGCATTCTTGGTCTTCATCATCATCGTGGTATACGCGCTCGCCTTTCCAACCTTTATGGCATTTTATTCCAAAGTGATTGTTAGATCGAACTGTGAGTTCACCTTTGCCCGATCCTGATTCTAAAATTCCTTGCGATAAGGTAATACTCGCCGGAATGCCATGCAATTCCATCTCTCGTTTGGCAACATCGCGGTACATTTCTATATACATTTCTGTGACACTTTTGGTAGGTGTCGCTTTCGGTGTTTTGACGTCTGCTTCTTTAGGAGTTGTTTTAACCACAGCAGGCTCTTTTTCAGGTGTGGTAGTTTTGACAACAGTTATGGTTTTATTTGGCTTCTTTGTCGTTTTAGAAACACGATTTTTTGTTCCACAACTTGCTAAAAGCAGGATTCCTAAAAGTGTATATATCAACTGTTTTTGCATGTACTTATATAATCGTTTGTTGTCCTTTTTTCTGGAGTTTTTCATTCATGCCAACAATTCCTTGTAAACCGCCTGAATGAATTGCTAAAATACGGTTTTGTTTGGCAAAATGACCATTTTTTATCAAATCTATAATCCCAAAAAGCATTTTTCCTGTGTAAATTGGATCTAATGGAATATTGGTTTGTTGTTTGAATTGATTGATAAACGAAATCAATTCGTTTGAAACTTTTCCGTAACCACCAAAATGATACGTTGTCACCAATTTCCAATTCTCTTTTTGAGTCCATTTGGAAACTTCTTCATGTAAAAAATCACCTTTTAATGCTGAAAAACCTAGCACTTGCTGATGTGAATGTGCGCCATTTGCTATTCCTGAAATCGTTCCGCCAGTTCCAACAGTACAACATAATACATCAAAATCTTTTTCGCTATCTGAGATGATTTCGGCACAACCTTTCACCGCCAAGGCATTCGTTCCGCCTTCTGGAATAGTATAAAAACGACCAAATGTGCTTTTTAATTGTTCCAAAAATGCTTCCGAAGTTTTCTGACGATAGGCTTCGCGTGTTACAAAGTTGAGTTGCATGCCATTTTCTATAGCAAATTGCAATGTAGGATTGTGTGTGGCTGTATGCGCCAATTCTTCACCTCTGATGATTCCAATTGTTTTGAATCCGTGCAATTTTCCAGCTGCTGCTACTGCCGCAATATGATTGGAATACGCGCCTCCAAAAGTCAATAATGTATGGTGTTGTTGGGTTTTGGCTGCTGCCAGATTGTATTTCAGTTTTCTGAACTTATTCCCGGAAACAAACGGATGTATCAAGTCTTCACGCTTTATAAATAGGTGTACATCTGTCTCAAAATTGAGTGGCACTTTTTGTATTGGTATGTCTGCTGTTTGAAACTCCATTTGAGCAACAAAAATACCGCAAAAATTGAAATGTTATGCTATTTTATTCAAAGAACAAACGACCAACTTCAACCTCACCACGTTTCTTTTCAAGTCGCATAATAGAGACTTTTTTTGTTTCGTTCTTAGTTCCATAATTGGTATACATAGTAACTTTCAAAATAGTAGGTCCCGATATTTTTTGCATGCGATGCGCATAATGATCTACATATACTTCGTACTGCCCTTTGATGGCATTTTTCAACAAAAAAGTTTCTGGTCCGTACCCTTGTCGTAAGTCTTCAGACATTCTGCCGCCAATCAGCGTATTCTTATTCATATAAGATGCTTTTTCACCATCAGGATCAAATACATGCAAATCAATATCCGTATCATTGTGATTCCAATCTATAACTACACGCACACCCATTGGCATTTTACGGAAACTATGTTGCGTTTTTTTGGACAACTTCAGTTGTTTAGGGTATTTGTGTACCAATCGTGACAATTCAACATACGCTATACTTTCAATTCCTGTGAATCGATTGTTTTCATCTTTTTCAAGCAAGGCGCCGCTATAAATTTTGTACAACAATTCATAACTTTTTTGAATCTCACCAATCTGTTCGTACGCCAAAGCTAAATCTCTATACGATTGCGGTTCTTCAGGGCGTAATTCCAATACTTTTTCATAAGCTAGCACTGCCATTTCATACTGTTCAAAATATTCTAGTTTATAAGCAGCAGCTTTTAATAATTCGTAATTATGCAATTCAATTTCTAGCAAATTGGTGATGACAGTCACAGCAATTTCAGTTGCTTCTTTAGCATGAAAAAAGTCCGCTACATCCAAATAAAATGTAGGTGTATTTGTGTGATACTGTCGAATTTCCAAGTACTTTGCATAAGCCTCTTCAACCGTAATTGCCTTTTCTAAAATTTTTATATAAGGAGTATTTGCATTCCATGGTTTGAGTAGAATTTTATTTGATAGTTCTTTATTAAAAGCTTCTATTTGTGTTTTATTTTCTACCATTCCATTCTTTGTAGTGATGATGACAACTCCTTGTGCACCTCTACTTCCATAAAGAGCTGTGGCTTCATGATTTTTCAACACATGCACACTTTCAACATCATTTGGAGAAACGTTTTGATAGGTAGCATCATCTACAAGTTTACCATCTATCACAAATAAAGGATGTGCACTTCCTTGTAGCGCACTTCTCCCTCGAATCAAAATACGCTGTTCAGACTGCTGTTCAGATTCTCCCGAATCTGAACGTAAACTATCCCCCGCAACATCCACTTCTGCAGCACTACCGCGCAACACTTCTTCCATAGATTCATCCGTTTGCACAAGTCCTGAATTTGAATTTGAAACTTGCACACCGCCTGCAGATCCGCGAAGCACCTGCTCTAAGGAATTTACAGGAACATCATCTACAACTGTGGAACTTACAGTAATAGCAGATCTATCACGATTCACTGCTCCTCCATACGCGTTAACAATTGTTGCTTCCAACTTTGCACCTTGCTGTAATTTTACATTAATCACGGAAGATTGTAGGGTAACTTCCTGTGTTTTATAACCCACATAGGAAAACACAAGAATTTGTCCGATTCGTGCGCGTATACTATAGTTCCCATCAAAGTCAGTTGTCTTCCCTTTTGTAGTTCCTTTAATCTGTATTGTTGCGCCTGGCAGTGGCATTCCTGCATCATCTTCCATAACTCCAGTTACTTGTATGAGTTCTCCTTTCCTGAATGGCTCTTTTTCAGCTGTTTCACTATCAACACCATACCAAGTATCAATATTTTTATAATTTCCTTTGAGCTGTCTTTGCCTTTGCTGAATGACGTTACGCCTATTTTCTTCACGTTGCTCCTCACCTGCCAACAAGCGTTTATAATCGTTTAGCAATGCTGCTGGCGGTTCAATTTTATACCGAACATAGTCCTGAATTCTATCTAAAATAATCATAGACGTGTATGCCGTGATCAGGTTGTATTTTTTGGCTAGTAAAATAATAGCGTCCTTATTTTTGTCTTTATCTCGTTGCAGTGCAGTTAGTTTCTGCTTTGCCCACAACCGTTTGACAGCTTCTGTACCTTCGGTTGCTTTTATCTTTACAGGAATTTTCTCAGTGACGTTTCCGCCATAACCAAAAAGCAATTCAATTGTAGTAGCAGAAGAAAACTGTCCACTCACTGAAAAATCCTGATACACATTCACACTATGTTTCGGATATACTTCACGTACCGTTTCGTTGTGATTTACACCTAAAAACTGATACGTTTCTTTCTTTAAAAGTTGTGCCGCTTTCGGGTGATCTAACCGAAGTAAATTGAGATAGCTTCCGCCAGATTGTGTTGCGATATTCCGCAGCTGTTGATGATTGGCAGACACCAGCGAATTGATCACATATATTGGCAATGAACGCTTCACAGCAAAATCGCCCAAATTTGCCAAACCATCAGAAAATAGCAATACTTCGTCAGCTTTCATCTTGACATTTTTAAACAGATTCAGTTTTGTTCCACCATCATACTGCACTTTTTTGATAGCTTGAAGAAGCGCAGCTGCATCACCATTTTTGATATCAAATCTTTTTTGTGTTTGAATGTTGTTATTGAAAGCTATAAAATTGACTTTTACATTGCGTATATATTGAAGATACGACTTTAATACGTTCCATTCTTTGTCCACATTTCGGTAGCGCATGGAATACGAAGCATCCCAAAGTATCGTTATTTTTTTAGGTTTCTTTTTCCATCGCGTAGTAGGCGCTAACGACTTGGAATAAAGAAAATATCCATTATACGTCGCTATGTGATCTTGATTGATTTTATTCGGAATTTGAATCACAATAGGTTGTGTAGGCGCATGATTTTTCTTTGAAATTGTAGCAGTATACGCTTCTCCATTCTTTTGAAAAAACAAATCAGCATACGTTGAAGAAGTAACAACGGGCAAATGCTCGCCAAACACCTTCAAATCCACTGAAAAGTTGGTCAAAGCTGTCGTAATTCCCAAAGGCAGCTCATAGCTTTGTTTACCATCAAGTGTGTTGAGAGTTTGTTCAAATTTTAAAATAATATGTTTGCTGCGTCTTGGCCAAATCGGATAAATACGCGCTTTGTAATTGTTACCTTCTGTTTTTTCTAATAATCCAGGATCAATTCTACCTCGTATTGTGGTTTCATAGGCAACTCTTCCCAATTCCTTCGTTACAATCACAGCATCACGCATCTTTCCGTTCACATCCATTGAAAAGCCTGAAACCGATTGTCCTTCTCCCAATGGAAATACCAATTCACCTTCAAGAACCCTGTCCAATCCATTAAAAAATTGCATGTCGTATGTAGTAATTGCCAAATTTCCAACGATGGTTACCGTCACTTTAACATCTGTAAGTTGTAAATCGTTTCCATCTTTGATAGTTACTTTGGGAATCTGTTGCGAGAATACCTGCG
>JBCCLS010000145.1:0-7443 GCA_039026835.1 Bacteroidota bacterium
CGAGAAGTAATTGATTGCAATATATCAATTCGAAAATGTAGTAATGTATCAATTTATTTCAAATGAAATGATGTGTTTTACTAGAAACAGATTGCTTCACTACGTTCGCAATGAATTGTATTGTAGTTTTTTAAAATCACTTGTTTTGTGATAGAAACCGAACTGACGTGCGAGTAAAAAAAGAAAATTCGTGTATTCGTGACAAGAAAAATGCGAAACTTATATTTTTTTATAGAGATTGAACTGACACTTAAAAAAAGGTTTCAATTCCAAAAATGATACGTTTCAACACCCTAAAAAAGGTTTCAATTCGCAATTTGCAACGATTTCAAACCAATAATACTCTAGGTTTGCGTAGAATTTAAAAAAATCAAAAAATGAAAACAGTACAATTAGTTGCTTGTTATATTTTATTAGTAATTTCAACACAAATACAAGCACAAACGGAAAAAGTAGATCCCAATATCTTAGTAGGCGAGTGGGTCTTAGACATGAGTCCAGAAAAAGCAACAGATGCCAATTTTGCCAAAATGATCATTACCAAAGTAGACAACAAAACGCTTAAAGGATATTTTTATCGCGATGGAGTTCGCATTCGTAACGGACGTATCAACACACAATTAGGGATTATTTATGGCGCGTTGGTTTCAGGCGATAATTCAGGAACGTACAATACTTCGTTCTATTACAAAGATGGAAAGTTACACGGAAGTACACACGCGGTAGGAAGAGATTTTTTAGCCGTTTGGGTCGCAACTAAAAAGACGAAATAGCATGTTAAAAAATTACACCACACTCTTAGTTGTCTTATTATTGTTTTCTTGCGAAAAGAAAAAAGAAGCAATTGCAGCTTTCACTCCAACATTTACAGCGTCAGATCAAACCACACATAAAATTAAAGCAGATCAAGAATACACATTCGGCTATTTAGAAGTCTTGGAAAATCGTGAAAAACCTGAAGGAAATACGATCAAGTTGCCTGTGTATATCTTTAAAAGTAGAAATAAGAATCCTAAAAAAGATCCAATCATTTATACCGTTGGTGGTCCTGGAAGTTCTACGATGCGTTCGGCACAGTACATGAAATACTATCAATATTTAGACGATCGCGATTTCATTTTATTTGAACAGCGTGGTACGCAATACGCGCAGCCACATTTAGATTGTCCCGAATGGTCAGAAGCTATTTATTTGTCAAATCTTCCTGAAGTGACACAAAAACAACGTGACAGTTTACTAGAAAATGCTGTAATAAAATGTAAAGAACGCTTAACCGCCAAAGGAATCGATCTTAATAGTTATCACACCAATGCTACTGCAGCAGATATCGAAGATTTACGAAAAACATTAAACATTGAAACCTATAACTTACTAACGATTTCCTATAGTACCAAAATCGCACAAGTCTTACTAAGGGATTATCCAAAACACATTCGAAGTGTTGTAATGGATTCACCTTTACCATTAGAAGTGAACTACGATGAAGAAAGTGTTGGAAACCTACTAGAAGTCGTTGACAACTTACTATCCGCTTGTGAAGCAGATACAGCATGTGCAGCGAAATTTCCAAACTTAAAAAATAGATTTTTTCAGTATATGAAAGACATCACTGAAAATCCGCTACAAGTTGAGGTGACCAATCCAAACACAGGAAAACCAGCTACTTTTTCACTAAAAGGAGAAGATATCATTACGGTTTTTACCGTTACAAACTCCAACAATGTTGGCAATGTACCTTTTGAAATTCAAAAAATACTCAACAACGATCTAAGTTCTGTAAAAGCACAATTGGAAAGTCTATTGCAACAACCAACACAATTTACAGGATTAGGAAGAGGCATGCGTTTATCAGTTTGGTGTGCGGAAGAATATCCGTTTGTATCACAAACAATTGTAGCAGCTGAAAAAACCAAGTATCCAGAAGTCAAAGGGTTATCTCCTGCCGTTTTTGAATCCAATATCTGCGACATTTGGAATGTAAAACCGCTAAAAGCTATTGAAAACGAAGCAGTACAAAGCGATGTACCTGTATTATTTTTAAGTGGAGAATATGACAGTGATACGCCTGTAAAATGGGCAGCACAACTACAAAAAAACTTTCCAAACAGTTTTCACTTGACATTCAAAGGTTGGAAGCATATCGTAACCGCGAATTGGAGTCATCCGTGCGGAATGGAAGTAGCAAATGCTTTCTTCAACAAACCGGAACGCAAACCCAATTTGCCGTGTTTCGAGGCCATGCAAGCTTTACAATTTAAAACAGAATAGTTGTATTTTTGCAGTCAAACAATTGTAAGTTGTTGTGAAAAAGAAAAAAGAACGCATCAAACACTGTAAAGTCTGTTCAAAAGATTTTGCGATCATGTTCAGAATTCAATACGAAACACCGAAAAAGTGGGTTTTTGTCTGTGAATCGTGTCTGCTAGATGTCAAAAAAGACAATCCAAACTATCGCTACGGAGGCACTTGGAAGAAGTAAAAGTTGTTTCTTTCAACTCTCGTGTAAAATTGAAGCTTTACTAATTTGTTAAAAATCACATGCTATTCAAGCATTTGTAAAAAACATAAATAAAATTTGAGAATATTTCATTGTGTTTCGTTTTTTCTTGAAAAATATATAAAACTGCAGGCAAACGTATATTTTGCCATTGCTGTATCATAATAATTTGTAGTTTTATACTAATGAATTCACAAAATAAAACATACACAAGACAACCCGAGTTGCGCATTCGACGCCGCCGCTGCTAATTCTTCTAGCCAGCACACTCTTTTGTATCACGTTTTATTTCAATTTCTTGAATCATTTTTTAGCCATATCATTTTATCAAACTCCAGTTATTGTAAGCAATAACAATCGTCCCGTACGACGCTTTTTCACGCGCCGCCCGTAAGGGTGCATTCAATTTTGGGAACTTCGGTGTGTCCAGTTCTTCTTTCCAAAAACATAATTTTTAATCATTTTTTAAGTAAGCACAATGGAAATTGTCATAGCAAACCATTCACATAGCGTATATGCGAATACGATTTGTGAAACTATTTTACTAGCAGCTCAAGTACGAGGTACAGGAATCGCCAAGCGAAAGCCTGAATACGTCATTTCTAAAATGGAACAAGGAAATGCGGTCATTGCCTTAGATGGCGAAACGTTTGTAGGCTTCTGTTATATCGAAGCGTGGAGTCACGGAAAATTCGTAGCGAATTCAGGACTCATTGTTCATCCTGATTACAGAGGTTTGGGCATCGCCAAGCAAATCAAGAAGAAAATCTTTGAACACTCCAGAACCAAGTTCCCCAATGCCAAAGTATTTAGTATTACGACAGGACTCGCCGTGATGAAACTCAATAGTGAACTGGGCTATAAACCTGTGACGTTTTCAGAACTGACTGACGATCAATCCTTTTGGAATGGTTGTCAAACCTGTAAAAACTTTGATGTACTCAAACGTACCCAGCAAAAAATGTGCTTGTGTACAGGCATGTTGTACGATCCAAAAGCCAATGATGTCAAACAAAAAGCAAAAGTAAAAGAGAAGGTGTTTCACAGATTAAAAAGCATCAAACAAACCTTGTTCCTAAAAAAAGAAAAGAAATGAAGACTCCAAAGAAATTAGTACTCGCCTACAGTGGCGGATTAGATACCTCATATTGTGCCGTGCATTTGAGCAAGGACTTGGATTTTGAAGTGCATGCCGTAAGTGTGAATACAGGCGGATTTACAGCAGAAGAAATTCAAACGATTAAAGAAAACGCATATAAAATGGGCGTTACAACCTATAAAAATATCGATGCGGTGGCAACTTTTTATCAAAAAGTAGTCAAGTATTTGATTTTTGGAAATGTGTTGAAAAACAATACCTATCCGCTTTCGGTAAGTGCGGAACGTATCATACAAGCTATCAAAATTATTGAATATGCTAAAAGCATTGACGCGGAATATATTGCACACGGAAGTACAGGTGCCGGAAACGATCAGGTACGTTTTGATATGATTTTTCAAATCCTAGCGCCAGAAATCAACATTATTACACCAATTAGAGATGGAAAATTATCGCGTGAAGAAGAAATCAAGTATCTACAAGCGAATGGTGTCGATCTGTCTTGGGAGAAAGCGCAGTATTCCATCAACAAAGGGTTGTGGGGAACCAGTGTTGGCGGTAGTGAAACCTTGACTTCGCACAAAGCACTACCCGAAGCAGCGTATCCATCACAATTAGAAAAAGAGGAAGCAGAAACAGTACAACTTACTTTTTTTAAAGGTGAATTGGTCGCGGTGAACGGAAAAGAAAATACTCCAGAAGTTAATATCGAACTTTTAAATGACTTGGCTTCTGCTTTTGCGATTGGAAGGGACATTCATGTTGGAGATACGATTGTCGGCATCAAAGGAAGAGTCGGATTTGAAGCTGCGGCTGCGATTATTTGTATCAAAGCGCATCATTTATTGGAGAAGCATACGTTGACCAAATGGCAATTGCAGCACAAAGATTACTTGTCCAATTTCTATGGAATGCATTTGCATGAAGGACACTACTTAGATCCTGTGATGCGTGATATGGAAGCGTTTTTGGAAAGCAGTCAAGCAAAGGTTTCAGGCGATGTTTTTGTCACGTTGAAACCATATCATTTTATTCTAAATGGAATTCAATCTGAAAACGATTTGATGCAAGCTAAATTCGGGAGTTATGGCGAAATGAACTCAGGTTGGACGGCAGACGAAGCCAAAGGTTTTATCAAAATTCTTGGGAATCAAAACAAAATATATCAACAAATACATTCAGAATCATGATTGAAGTTGGAATCATAGGCGGCGCAGGGTATACCGCAGGCGAACTCATTAGATTGTTGCTGCATCACGAAAAAGTGAATCTCAATTTTGTGTACAGTACGTCGAATGCAGGTAATAAAATCAGCGATGTACATCAAGATTTGGTAGGCACTACAGAACAGTTGTTTACTAGCAAAGTAAACTTAAATGTTGATGTCGTTTTTCTATGTTTAGGACATGGAAATTCGAAAGCATTTTTGACTGAACATACGTTTTCAGAAAACACGAAAATCATCGATTTAAGCAATGATTTCAGACTGAAAAACGATCAAGTCTTTGGAGAAGTATCTTTTGTATACGGACTGCCAGAATTGCAAAAAGAAGCCATCAAAACCGCACAATACATTGCAAATCCAGGTTGTTTTGCGACGGCGATTCAATTAGCATTGCTTCCGTTGGCGCATCACGAGTTGTTGCAAAATGATGTGCATATCAACGCAGTTACAGGTGCAACTGGCGCAGGAACTTCCTTGTCAAAAACAACTCATTTTGCGTGGAGAGATAACAATTTTTCCTATTACAAACCTTTTACACATCAGCATTTGGGAGAAATTCATCAAACGGTAACACAATTGCAACAAGACTTCAATTCGGAAATTAATTTTATGCCAAATAGAGGCAACTTTAGCAGAGGAATTTATGCTACTGCCTACACCAAATTTAAAGGAAGTTTAGTTGATGTTGAAAC
Organism: Bacteroidota bacterium; assembly: GCA_039026835.1. Lineage (GTDB taxonomy): Bacteria > Bacteroidota > Bacteroidia > Flavobacteriales > Flavobacteriaceae > Kordia. The sequence continues at coordinate 5,514 of JBCCLS010000145.1, forward strand.
GATCTATCAGGATTTTTATGCTGATGCGAAATTCACTTTTGTAAGCTCAAATCAAGTGCATTTAAAACAAGTAGTGAATACGAATAAATGTTTGATTCATCTGCACAAACACGAAAACAAATTATTAATCACAAGTAGCATTGACAATCTTTTAAAAGGTGCTTCTGGGCAGGCAGTTCAAAACATGAATTTGCTATTTGACTTCCCTGAAACCGATGGATTGCACCTAAAAGCAAACTTTTTTTAACCGAAATAACTATGAGTTTATTTAATGTATATCCTATTTTTGATATCACACCTGTTTCGGCGAAAGATGTCTATGTGTTTGATAAAAACCATACAAAATACCTCGATTTATACGGCGGTCATGCGGTGATTTCGATCGGACATTCACATCCGAAATATGTGGCAGCAATTACACATCAGTTGCAGCATATTGGTTTTTATAGCAATTCCATTCAAAATCCATTGCAAGAACAACTGGCAATAATCTTGACAAATATGTCAAATTGCAACGGCTATCAGTTGTTTTTGTGTAATTCTGGAGCAGAAGCGAACGAAAATGCACTAAAACTAGCATCTTTTCACACACATAAATCCAAGGTACTTGCGTTTAAAAATGCGTTTCACGGTAGAACTTCCGCAGCAGTTGCAGCCACTGATAATGCTAAAATCGTGGCGCCAATCAATGCACAACAACAAGTTGATTTTGTCGAATTGGGTGATTTAGAAACGGTAGAAACTATTTTGAAAAAAGATCAAACCTGTGCTGTCATTATTGAATGCATTCAAGGAGTAGGCGGTTTGGATGAAAGCACAACTGCGTTTTATCAAGGATTAGAAGTATTCTGTAAAAAGTACAATACGCTACTCATTGCCGATGAGGTACAAGCTGGTTTTGGTCGTACGGGCGATTTCTTTTCATATCAAAAACATCTCATCACACCAGATATCATTTCGATGGCAAAAGGCATGGGCAACGGATTTCCGATTGGTGGCATTTTGATTCACCCAAAAATCAAAGCATCTTATGGTTTGTTAGGAACAACGTTTGGTGGAAATCATCTGGCGTGTAGTGCTTCCTTAGCGGTTTTAGACGTGATAAAAAATGAGCAATTAATGCAGCATGCCACTAGTATGTCTGAGTACTTTCTCGCGGAAGCGAAAAAATTACCACAACTCAAAAACACCAAAGGAAGAGGCTTGATGCTAGGTTTAGAATTTGACTTCCCCGTAAAAGAATTACGCCAAGAATTAATCTATAAACACCACATTTTTACAGGAAGTGCCGCCAATCCGAATGTGTTGCGAATACTGCCACCGTTGACAATTACCAAAAACCATATTGATCAATTGTTTCACGCGTTGCATAAGGAATTGAAATTAAAAGTTTAACTAAAAAGATTCCCGCTTTCGCGAGAAATAAAGATGAAGAAGTATACGACTATTTACGATATAACAGACGTCCCCAAAACGATTCAGGAGGCGATTTTGTTGAAAGCAAATCCGTTTGCGAATGCAACATTAGGGAAATACAAAACCTTAGTGATGTTGTTCTTTAACGCCAGTTTGCGAACGCGTCTGAGTACAGAAAAAGCAGCACAGCAGTTGGGCATGAACGTGATGATTCTCAATGTAAAAGATACATGGAATTTGGAATTTGAAGAAGGCACAGTGATGAATCTAAATACCTCTGAACATTTAAAAGAAGCGGCACAAGTCATTTCGCAATATGCTTATATCATTGCGGTGAGAGCTTTTCCAAGTTTGAAAGACAAAGAAAAAGACAATTCAGAATGGATTTTGAACAGTTTTATAAAATACACGACTGTTCCCATCGTGAATATGGAAAGTGCTACTATGAATCCTTTGCAAGCCTTGGGGGATGCCATCACATTTTAAGAATTTAAAGCGACAGCACGACCCAAAG
>JBCCLS010000146.1:0-7426 GCA_039026835.1 Bacteroidota bacterium
GCGGTTGACACCTTTTTCTACCTCGATAGATTGCACATCCATTGCATCTGGAATGGCGCTTCCTTCTGTGGTAATGCTAAATGTGACCAGTCCGCCACTTGTTATGTCTGTTGATGCACTCATGAAGATTCTGTTGATTTTATGATGGGAGGAAACAATAATTGTTGTCCACCTTTTAATTGTCTGAATTTGTTTAAGTCATTGTATTGCGCTACTTGCACGTAATAGTACGGTGTGTTCCAAACTTTGGTTGAGAGTTGCGGTAAGCTATCGCCTTGTACTATTTCGACCAAATGTGAAATATCGGGAGAACTTTCATTGTCTTCTTTTTTCCGCTTGTCCGCAGAAACATATTTTCCGAAGCTCAACGAAATTTTTGCTCTCAGCGGACTTCCATCAGGTTTGAAAAGTGTGTACGTGGTATCGAATGATTTTAATACGCTGTAAAACACCAAATCGCTTCCCCATTGTATTTTAACAAAATTGGGTCTGTGAATGTCACCGTTATAAGTATATACAATGTCTTCCAACGCTTCAATTTCTGAGTTCAAATCGGTTCGCTTGTTGTCTACAATTCCGGTGCAATCAATCACAATATCAAAACTAAGATTGTCGCTCGGCGTGTGTTTGTATTTTTGCGAAGTTGTACTCGTGTCAATAGGTTGTTGTTCATTGTATTCGATACTACGACTCCATTTGATCGATTCTGGATTGATCATGAGATTGTACGGATCGCCTGAGACTGCTTGTGTAAAGTCTTCATCTTTGTATCCTGTTATTTTCATGTATTCTAATGCCATACTCTATCTTCTGTTGTATTTTTCTCGTTTTTTTGCTTCTGAAATCATGCGTCGACAACTTTCCAAGACTTCATTTTTCAGTTTGGTCGAATCGTACGCATTGCGTTTGGTGTGCAAATTTTCATGCACTGTTTTGATTTCGGTCTTTATGACCAATTCTCTGATTTCGATCGGCATAGTTATAAGTTTGATGATATATTACATTCACACTTAACATTACGGAAAAGGAAACTCACTCTTTTCTTTTATGTTGAACTGAGATTAAAATACGTGTACGCTAATTCAATGGTTTCAATGAGTATTTCACTTTCTTGCGATTTTAAATCGGATACTGCATAACTGATGGGATAGGCATTGTAAAATGTCCATTTCATCAATACAGTACCTTCATTGTCTAGCAAATCCACTGATACATCTTGTGTGGTAATTGCTGAGGCAAGTCCGTTGTCAAGTGTATCTGAACACCAAGTAATGAGCGACGATCCTGTTGGTACAATGGCTCTTTTGAGGATTAGGTTTTTGCTAGAACTTGCGGTGGGCAATCGGTATTTGAAACGGTTTTCGCCACCGCTTGCCACTTCTTCTACACCGAGTTCTTTGCTAATTCCTGTTACTTCTTTAAAAGCTGCATCGTCACCTTCAAACGAAAGTGAAAAATAAAATCCAACAGGATACGCGCTACTGCTATCCATTTGTAATGATTAGTTGTTCGTGCGCAATTTCGAGCGTATCAATTGCTACTTCATTTCCATCAGATTTTAAATCGGTACTTGTAATTTTTGTTGGCCAAGCATTGTTGAGCTGCCATTGCATGGTTACGTTTCCTGATTCGTCTAATAGTTTGATGAGTACGGTTCTACGTTTGATGGTGTTCATAGAAATTTCGGCATGCCAATCCCAAAATGTATTGTCGTTGACAAAGACGCCGCGTTTCATGGTAACATTTCCATACTTTACAATGCCTGGCATTTTTTCAGTAGAGAACAGTGTGCTGTTACTTTTACGATATTCTATGATTTGATTTTCTACGTCCATTCCAGAAACTTCCTGAAATGCTACTCCTGTAAGTTCAGTTCCTAAATCTACTTCGAATCGGAACTTTGGCATGGGCCATGTTGACCCTTCTGCACTTCCATCATCTGCCATAATAGTATATTTTTAATGTGTTAAACGTTTTAATTTTTAATTGAAAATGAATTCGGTTTTTCTCCCAGATTAACTAGAAGTTGCTTGTTCTTGTTGGAATGTCAGTACAATAAATTCAGCCGGACGGACTACTGCAACTTTGATAGTTACGTTCATAAATCCATTTAAAATATCGTCTGATGTCATGGTGGTTCCCAATCCGCATTCAACAGAAAATGCATCGGAGGCTTTGGCACCTTGCAATCCACCTTCTTTCCAAATGCTGGTTAAGAAACTTCCAATCATAGATTTTACAGCTTCCCACGTGTTTTTGTCATTTGGTGCAAATACATAGGCTTGTGCAGCAAGTTTACACGATTGCTCTAAAAAGATCATCGTTCTTCTTACTGACAAATAGCGCCAATCTAGACTGTTTCCATCCAAGGTACGTGCGCCCCAAATTAAAATTCCTAGTCCGTTAAAGAAACGAATCGCATTTACTGATTTACCAGAAACAGCATCTACGTTTAAGTCTGCTTGTTGTGATTCAGAAATTTTTATAGGTAAGGAAGCCGCTCCTACCATTGAAGTATTTGCAGGTGCTTGCCAAGGTCCAACTTCGTTGTCAGTAACGGTAATTACACCGGCCATTCCACCGCTTGGCGGCATCATATTCGCATCACCTAATACATGATTGATGATATTGCTATAGGTTTTGCTGGCAGTAAGTAATGAGTTATTGTATTGACTCACCGTTAGTGGTGTTCCTGAAGGATTTTCAATATTTCCAATAATGGTATCTACCGTTTGGTCTGGATTGTCTGGTGGACTTAGTAACGGTTGTAATTGCTTTACATCGCCTCCAAATAAATTGGTATAGTCAATATCAGACGTTTGCATAATAGTAGTTCCTACAAATGGATAATACGCCGTTCCATAGTTGAGTCCGTTGGCTCCTGTATTGTCGCGGAAGGTTGTAATATCGTCCATCCACATTACTGGATCTGGATCTCTTCCACCAATAATATCAAAAATAGAAACTGCTGTTTGCATTTCTTCTGCTTGTAATAGCATAGATTGCATTAGTGTTCCATTGTTTTCAACAGAAAGCAAGGTCGCTTCTGGACAGATATACATGGTTGGTTCTTGCTCGTTTTTCAACAATGCCAGTCCGTTGGTTAAATCGTTTAATTGCACATTTGGATTTACGATTTGATCACCTGGTGTCATTGCTTTTCCTGACGATGGTCCGTATCCTCCCACAGAAACAATATACGCATCGCCACCACCATTTTCATAGAAAAGGCGAATGCTGTTGTACAAGTAGTAAATGGTATTTGGATCTGGTACAATAGAGTAGTACGTTCCATCAATTAGTAAATAATCACCTTTGTCAGGTTGACTTTTTTCTGCTACCAAATAATACTCTGGATTGTACTGCTTGGCCGGATCAGCGGGCGCAGGCGGATCGGGTAACATGAAAATTGCCTTAAAATCTGTGAAGGACGAGATTTTGGTTGGTACGTTTGTGTACGATCTCCCTTCATACATGGCTTGTGGTGTATATCCTATAAATGCGGGAACGGCAGTTGCTACGGGAACAACTGAATTTCCAAAACCATTTATTTCATTGATATAAACCCCTGGAGATTTAATGGTTGATAAATTCATAAAACATTAGTTATTAGTTCGTAATAAATTTGTATAAATTCTGAATAAGGCATGGCTAAATGTATACATACATCAGCGATGCTATTGTAAGGTCGTCTTGTATTTGTAAATTTTGTGGGTTGGGAATAGGCAATCCTTTTACAACGATTTCCTGTCGTTCGCCCGCAATGGTTTTTCTGGTATTGATTAAATTGAATTGATAGGTCACTTCATTTTTTAATGGAATTTGTGGGTTGTTGGATGTAAATAGTAACGCGTTTTGTCCGTTTTGAAGCGTTACTGCTGTGGAGCCTGTAAACGCAATGGTAGGCTCAGTACTTTGTATTTCAAGTTTGTTGTATTCTTGATTGGAATTGTTGATAATGTAATAATTCCACTGTGTTTCGCGAGCTTGTAATTGTATGTTGAATTGCACATGATCACTCGTTTGTTGCCACTGAATAATGTCTGCAATTTTTATAGTAATTGACAAGGCTTTTTGTGTGGAATCTTTTTGGATGAATGTTTCTTGAAGCTGAATTGTTTCGCTCGAAGCTTCTGATAGGGTTTGATCGCTTTCGTAACTCAGTACACCAATTTCATCCATCGGAACATTTGTGAAATTGTGAAAATTGGCATCGGTCACAATTCCAGAAAATACAAATGCAGTTTGTTGCGATACTTGTGAAACGTAGTTTAAATAAGTTTCCAATGCTTGGTTGGTTGTGGTATATACTTCAAAGCCGCTTTGTTCAATGCGTAGTAGCATACCATATTTTTGAAAAATGGAATTTGTTTCCTGTGTTGCTTCATACCGCATACATTCACACAGACCGGACGCATAATAGGAATGCGCTACTGAGAGTTTAAATAGTGATGTATAGGTTGTACTCATGATTTTTCAATGGTTTTAGTATCCACAGTTTTGATGGCTGTGTCAAATCCTTCAACTTCATCAGAAACAATAGTGACGAGTCGCACTTTATAAATCACAGAAGGTTGGTATTTTGCGCCCAATGCTGTCCAAAGATTCTGCATTTGCATATAATTTTCTCCCTTCTGAAATTCGTATTCAAGTCTGCTAATATTTGGCGGAATCTCTGCATTTTTGGTGGCATCAACCATTTCATTGATTTGAAAAAACTGAATGGAAGCATCTAAAAATTTCAAGGCTTCTATGTAATTGTCAAAATTTGGCGTAATCAGCGTAAACAGATTGTAGCGATGACTTAGAGAAGCGCGTGCATAATTTCCATTCTTTAATTTTGGATTCTGGTTGTAGAACTGTTTTGTAGTTTCTTGCTCTACGTGAATCAAAGAAATAATGATTTTGTTTTGATTTTCTTTTGGTACCGCACCTGTTTGATCAATAATCGGATTGATCATCACCACATCATCATCAATGCCAAATTTTTTCTTGACATATTGATTCAGTGCATTTCCTGTAAATTGAAGTGCTTTTTCGATCATGTTGGTTAAATGGTTGGTTAGCTCACTTGTAGCATGCTAAAATTAGTAATACCGTAGCGGCATACCACAAAAAGCGCGTATACCATTCATATACATTTGTGGTTTGTGCGAAATTTTCCGTAGACAAATCGTAGACAAACGGAAAAATGTAGTGTAAAAAGTTGTTTTATCAGTATTGAGCTATTCGTATTGAGTATTGAGAAGTTTCAATTAGGCAGTAGTGATTAGGAATTAGGGAATAGTAAAAAGCAGTTGAGAAGTTTACACGTTTAGGAGTTTATGTTTCAAAGAACAATTCATAATTCAGCATTTACCATTCACCATCAAACGAAATAATAGTTTTTTATCAGTATTGAGCTGTTAGTATTGAGTATTGAGAAGTTTCAAAGAATAATTCAACATTTAAAATTTACAATCCAACATCAAACAAAAAGAAATGTAAAATGTAAAACTCAAAATTTAATAAAAAGCAGTTGAGAAGTTTATAGGTTTAGGAGTTTATGTTTCCAAGAACAATCCAACATCAAACGAAAAGAAATGTAAAATGTAAAACTCAAAATTTTAAATGAAAAAGTAATTTTACTAACAACAACCAACTACTCATACTTTGATGGTGGTAAACTGATGGCTTGTGGATAGTTTTTTGCACGACTGGCACGATAATCTTCCTTGGCTTTTTCGAGTTGACCTAATTGTTCATAGCAATATCCGCGACTGTACTCCGCTTTTCCATCATTGAAAGCACCGGCCTTGATAACGCGCGATAAGTTTGTAATAGCAGCTTTGTAGTTTTTCTGTATCAAGTCAATAATTCCAATATTTTGAATGGATAAAAAGTCTTTTGGATTGGTTTTTAAAATACCTTCATATACGTTTCTCGCTGCTGTGTATTGTTGCTTTACAAAGAAATCATACGCTTCCTGATGTTTTGCTTTTACTTCTTCTTTGCTGAGGTATGACTTAAATTTTACTTTGGTAAGGATTTCCTTTTTAGCATCTACTAATTTTTTGCTGTAGGTATTATAGGCAATGCCTGTATCCAACACTTTTAGCATCAAATCACTGTCTTTTGTATGCTGATACATAAAGTTTGCTTTGGCTTTCCATTCATTGATATCCTTATAATTGTATCGCGTATATCGATGCATGGTGCGAATTACATTGGCAGTATCTTTTTGTGCGGCATAAATCTTTTTTAGCATTTTATAATTGGTCTTAAATGCAGGATATATATTGAACACTTTTTCAGAATAATAGCGTGCACTGTCCAAATTGTCTTTTATGTTTAAAAAGATTTCTGCTTTCAGCGCTTTTACAAGCAAACCATTAGCATTGTAAGATTCAGAAGTATTTAAAATTTCCAACGCTTCATCATATTTTTTTGCTTTGATAGCGTAATTTGCTAAAAACACATTATTCGCCGTTCCCACATAACTTAACTGCGGATAATTGCTCCACTGTCGTTGTACCTCTTCAAAATTGTTTTGCAATTTTTCGTCGGTAAATAAGGTTTTGCCCATCAAATCCGTTCGAAGGTTTCGCTGCAATTGATAGGAATCGAAAGTAAGATAATTAGACGCTGTACTTGCGAGACTAAAACACAAAAAGACACCAAAAAGAAATACATTTCGCATGTTTTTACTTGTGTTGACTTTTTCAGTGTGTTTATTTTCTGCAAAAGCTATAATGAATGCTACAGCTGCGATGAAATAAAATTGTAATGGCGGTCGCTCTAGCGGAAAATTTAAAAGTGCATCAAACGTATATGCGGTTGCTACGAGAAAAATAGTAACATACATCCACTGAGTTTGGTAGTTTTTTTCCTTTCGAATTAACTTCACAAACCAAATGAAGGGAAGTATGAATAACGAAACATACAATAGAAAACCAAGAATGCCTGTTTCGGCTAATTTTTCCAAAAAATCGCTGTGCGCACGTCTGGGATTGCTAAATGCTCCTGTAGGCTTTTTTAAATATTTATGATATTCCTCTTTGCCAGCTGCTTTGTAATTTCCAAAGCCAATTCCTAACAACGGACTCTTTTTAAAATTCTCCAATGCAATTCCCCACAATGCAAAACGTCCAGAACTAATTTGTGAACCTAATTGTACATCAATAGTTGCTGTTTCTTGTTGTGATAGTGTAGCTGCTTCTGTGAATTTTTTCCCTGCAAAATAATCAGCAGTTTTAGGAATAATAATATCCGAAATGCTATTCATGGAATTTTTTTGAACTCGATTCACATTCATCACTAAAAAAATAAGAAGCAACGGACTGATGCCAATGAAGAGCGTTTCTTTCGTTAGTGAAATTTTTGTAGAAGAGGAACGCATTCCAAACACTAAAAATAGGATGCTTGCTATCAACATACACAAAAGTGA
>JBCCLS010000147.1:0-7419 GCA_039026835.1 Bacteroidota bacterium
AAAAAGCATTAGATAGTTTTAAACAACTATTTCCCTCTCAAGCCAAAAAATTATACTCACAAAATACGCATCCGAACAAGCACTATTTGTTCGGAAACAGGACAACTATGTCCAAATTTTAAGAACAAATTTAATTTATAATATTTATGGAAACACCTGTAAAAAATCAATTATTCAAATTTATTACACTACGTAATCCACAACTTATCGCTGAGCAAGATAAGGATCCTGGATTTGTATTTTATCCTGTTGGTGAAGCCAACCGTTTTTATGATGCGGTTAACGGTTTACCAGAAAACCAAAAAGCTGCTGCATTGACAACTGCTAGTTCAGGATTTTCTGCTATGGCTACAAAAACAGAAGTACGTGCACGCTATACAGATTTATACGACTTTTCTGATTGGTTGATGCGTAACAAAAATTCGCTATCATTTGCATCAATTGAAGCGAATGGTCAAAATATTGCAGCATTAACAACAGCAGAACAAGTCGTTGTTTGGGAAAATTTAATTTACCAAACTATACACAGATCGTCAGTGTATGTGAGAGAGGCATGTATTCAGTTGCTTGTTGCTAACAAATTCATTACTGCATTTACCACTTTTTTAGGAACTGTAACAACAGGGCATGTATTTACAGAAGATCAAGATAAAGAGTTTACTAGACGTGCGCATGCCAGTGTTGTAATTTCAAAAACGATTTTCCCTGATGTAACACAAAGTACCTCTGTGACTTCTACTACCTCAATGAAAAAATTACAAGGGCTTGCAGATTCATTTTTGGCAAAACAAGAAATTCAACAGTACAAAACATTGCAAACTGAGCTAAAAGAAGTAGAACGTGCGTACACTGTAGAGCAAAAAGCGTTGTATAATAGTGCTCTTAAAACACATCAACAATCAGTAAAAGATTTGATAGATGCTGCTACACCAACTATTGTTGAAAAAACAGACGCTGGAGGTACTGTAACTTCTAGAGTGAAAAGTTATCCTGATGTTGAAATTCCTTCTTTCAGTTTTCAAAAGACAACTCCAATTGATGAAACATATTTGACTGGGAAAATTTCAGCAAGCTCATTGGACATCATGAAAGCCAAAGGCTGGGATCAACTTAATGATTTCCAACAAGTTTATAAAGCTATTGGACAAGCAAAAAAGACGAATTATAAAATGCTTGGTGCTTATAATAAGTTAAACAGAACTAAAAAAGTGAGTCTCCGTGGAGCGACTTTAAATGTTTCACAAAAGTCAGCACAACCTTACTGTTTTAGTGCAGTTGATTATAAATTAACTACTGGAGAACAAGGTTTTAGTATGGCATTAGCTGTAGATACTGCAGGATTAACTGTAACCAGTGCTGCCGTAAATGTTGATATTGCAGCTACTTCATTTACCATGAATGGTAGAGGATTCCGAAACCTAGTAAGTAATTCTGACTTTATCTCTATCTTTTTTGAGTTTGATCCGATTTTGAGGGAAACTGGTTCAGAAATACGACTTTACGGTCAATTTACCTTGAGTAATGGTGCTACATATGAGTTCGATGTAAGTTCAATTGCAGATGAAGGAGGACGCTTTAAATTTAGCGGATGCACTTCTCTAAATAATGGACCTTCTAGTGATTCTACCAACAAAGTATACGGAGTAAGCAAACTAGGAATTGCTGATTTCAGACGTGTAGATCAAGAACTTTGCTGTTATGTTCCTGGAGAAGTATCGCACATTGAAAACATCATGGCGCGTGAATACAAAGAGCGTGAAACACGAAGTCTTAACAGCGTTGATGTAACTACAGAACGTACGGAAGAGCGTGAAGTAGAAAATCTTACAGATTCTACTACTACCGAACGAAACGAAATGCAAAGCGAAGTATCAACAGTACTTACTGAAGATGAATCTCAAAACTTTGGCGCAAGTGCTAATGTGAATGGTTCATTCGGTAAAAAATTTAATTACAGTGCTGATGCGTTTGCCAATTTCTCTTCTGCTAGTTCAGTTTCCAATTCAAATTCACAAGCGCAAACGTATGCACAAGAAGTTACGGAACGTGCTATGGAGCGTATCGTTCAAAAAGTTAGTTCTAAACGTACAACGCGTATTTTAAAAGAATTTGAAGAGAAAAACATTCATGGATTTGACAACACAAAAGGTGATGTAAACATTAGTGGTGTTTACCGTTGGGTTGATAAAATCTATAAAAATAGTATTGTGAATTATGGCAAACGACTTATGTATGAATTTGCCATTCCGGAACCTTCAAAATTCTTCAAAGAAGCCATCTACAAGCAGTTAGAAAATGATGAAAATGTTTCGGGAGTTATTATGCCTGAAGCACCTGTACATCCTACTGTCTTATTCGATATTGACGGTGTTACTGATATCAGTGAAAGTAACTATCAAGAAATTGCAGGACACTACGGTGCCGAAGTATCTCCAAAACCAATGGATACCGTGCATCTTAATGCATCTTTTGAATTCGCTGGATTTGTTGATGATGGACACGAAGTAGATTTTGAGAATAAGACATTGGACATTCCAGAAGGATATTACACTACAGCAGCTACCGTTCAGGCATCGGGAATGCACGATGGCGATACCGTTTCTGGACAAGGTATTAGCGTAACGGTTGGTAACCTTGTGTTCCATGATGTAGTTGAGTTATACTATGATGCTAGAGAACTAAGTGCGCAAGATGGAGGCATTCTTCAAAATTTCACCAATGAGATATCACTATCCTTCTTTGCCGTGAATTATATTGGAGCTAACGCAGCTGTAGAAGTAACATGTACGCTTTCTGAAGAAGCAAATCAGCAATGGCAAAATGAAACATACAATGCTATTATGGAAGCATACGAACGAAGAGTTCAAGAATATAATGAGTCAGTGCAAGCCAATGAGGTAATTCAGGAGGTAGAAAGTGAGCGTGTCAGGTTCAATCCTTTACAAAATAGAAGCTTAGAAAAAAGAGAAATCAAGCGTATTGCTATTGAATTATTAACAGAGCAAAAAGGATTATCTGTTGCTAAGAACAATTATACAAATGTAAATGATGCGACAGGCGTTGCAAAAGTGATGAAAAATCCAGGGTTGGAAGCACATGCGTCTGCTGTGAAGTTCTTTGAACAAGCGTTTGACTGGGATATTATGGCGTATATTTTCTATCCATATTTCTATGCTAATGAACAAGATTGGACTGCATTATTCCAAGAAAGCGATGCTGCAGACCCATTATTCCAAGCCTTCTTACAATCAGGAATGGCGCGTGCCGTAGTTCCTGTACGACCTGGTTTTGAAGAAGCTGTAAACTGGTACATGGAAACAGGAGAAATTTGGAACGGACAAGGATTAGTGGTGGATCAAGATGATGATTTATACCTTTCTGTTTCGGAAGAAATGCAGACTATTGAAGGCACTGTAGAAGGTACTTGGGAATCTAGAATTCCAACTTCTCTTACACTCTTACAAAAAGATTCAGCAGCATTAAAAGGAGAAGGACTTCCTTGTTACTGTCCAGAAAATCAAGAAGGTAATGCTATTGAAAATAATACCAATTTAATTGGAGGTGCAGATGGGCCAACTGTAGGTGGCATAGGAAAGTTTGTCGTATCATAAATACTAAAAAAGAAGAAAAAAGAGGAATTGGATGTTTCTGATTCCTATTGAATCGACATTTTTTAACACTTATAAATTTAAAAAGATGATACAAGACAAAAATACATTAAAGACTTATTTTGAAACTGGAGATTTTCCCACGCAAGAGCAATTCAGAGATCTTATTGATAGCTTGGCGCATGTAGAAGGAAGTACAGCTTCGGGTACAAATGCCATTGTGCCCAATACAATTTTTGTGAATACAACTGGGGGAGACGACACCAACGCTGCTATAGAAAGTAGTAGTCAACCATTTCAAACCATTGATGCTGCCTTACAAGCATTGCCCGTTTGGGATGGGGCAGACCACTGGACTATTGTATTGACTTCTGCAGGAACCTATACAGTATCTACTATAATTCCGAGACGTAATATCACTTTTACTTCTGAGCAAAAAGTAACCTTTGAAATGAATTTGGAAGGAAATATTACGGAAGAAGGACACCATACAGTACCTGTGGCACATATTTCTTTTTATATGCCTTTAGGAACTTATGCACATACATTTACGAGTAATACCACACGACTGTTTACTGAACGGACAACATTGAATTTTAACTGCGATCAAATTCTAATCAATTATACAGGAAGTGAAAACTATACTACTTCTGCATATTTCAATTTAGGAGCAGGATATCAGAGTTACGGCGGTGTTATAAAAGTAAACTCGGTAGAGACCAACATTCAATTTTTCTATGGACGGAAATTTTCCAATGATACAGAAAATACGAAATTGGAGGTAGAAATTAACAAGGTTACGATAAAGCCAGGAAATGATCTTACATTCTTCCTTGAAGACTACAGATACAATTTGGCAGAAGCAAATATTAAGATTCACTCTTTCGTCAATGAATCTACAAATTACGTTAATCTCTTTTCTGCTAATTCTGTTACTAAAAAAAATATTTACTTGGGCGACATCAATGGACAAGGAAATGCTGTATTTCTATTTTTAGGAATTAGTAACGGGTTTGTTACATTTTTAAATTCTCAATTGACAAACGTCTATTTTGCGAGAAGTTGGGCGGCATGGACACCTGCATATCGTCAATTCTCAGGAACAATTTTGAGCTATACTGGTACCAATGGAGCTGTGGTGCAAACAACTTCACATGCGGGTTCTGTCGTTTACTTTAAAAATCTTTTCATTAAAGAATTTACGTCTAACGATATAAATGCTTGGATTTTTGATTTATGGCAAAACAACGATACCCGAGGTGAATGGATTTTTGAAAACTGCCATTTTATTTCCAATTGCCGAACACTTCGAAATGGCGGCAGTACTGACAGAATCAAACTCATTGGAACCAACGTATTCAATGACGCTGGAGATACCACAAACTATTCCATAGACAAGCGTAGTCCGACTAACGGACAATTTCAATTTTTGAATCAAGGTATTTTACATACCAAGACAATCAGAGATACGCTGAACACGGACGGCAATCCTGCAGTAGTGATTAACAATGATCTTAACACATTTTAAATAGACAATTACGTCATCGTCAAAAGAAGCAACATCCTTACAATATAAAGATGAGGATGTTTCTTTTGACTTTTAGACATAAAAATAGATACATATGAAAACAATCATAACAGTTGCAACGACACTGTTGCAAAAAGCTGCCACACACGAAAAGTCATTACAAATAGATCATAATAACCTTTTAACACATAGCGTATGGGAAGTATAACACAGAAAATGGGGTATGTGAGTCATTTTGGGGAAAGATCGTTTTTTGCGGAAGAGGATGTAAATATTCAAAATCCAAAATATAAGTATATATATAAAAGTGCTTGTTTATTTAATACATTGTTACCTATCCTAGAAAAAGGTAATACTTTCGTCTTTAATCCTTTGCGTTTCTCTGTAAGTCCACAAACACATCTTAGAACAACAACTGAATTAAAAAAATTTGTATTAGGAGATGATAGTGAATTTTATTCAGGAGAATGGTATGTACATAAATCTAGTCAAATCCCTTTTAAATTAGAGCAAAAGAACATCTATTTAGATGCATTAATTTCTCCATATAAAAAAGAAGTGAATCCTTCCAAAGTTCAATTTACTTCAAATATATTTTTACGTGTTAAATCGGGAATATTTGGAAATAGTTATGATGGCTTTGTAAAATATAGAATGCTCTTTCCTTTTGAAGATTACCATCCTGATAAAAAGTTACAGGAAAATTATGCACTTATTATCGAAACTGAAAATTACAAAGAATTTGATGCTGTCGCTAGATACCTAAATGTAACACCTCCTGAATCATTTTTTATTAAAATTAAGAATAAAATTGGTTATGCATTTTCTAAGGTTAAAGATCATAATGCTTCACATTTAGAATTTCTTTATAATAAAGCACCACAGTTTGTATTACGAGAAATTAATGAATATCTAAGATGGGCTGACCTTTTTTTCTTAATAAAGTATTCGGTCGTAGGCGATCGAGAAACAGCAGTTTTAAATCTATTAGAATCCTTAGCTATTAATGTAGATTTAAAATCTGTAGATAGCACAGACAGCAAGTTAAAATACATAGTAACTAAATTTCTTGATCAAATTTCACTGAGGAATAGTAAAACCCCGAGTGTATTTGAAAAAATTTATGACAAATTAAATGATTTTGGTGTTGGTTCAGATAATTTCACTGCACTCATTCAAATGTTGTATACATTTTGGTCATTAAGTAGCTACTCTGATACAAAATATTCAAAAAACATTAAAGAATATACTGGTGGACCTGAAACTTTAATTTACAATGAAAGGAAGATACTAGGATTTTATAGAGATGATTACACCTTTGACTTTGTTACAATAAAAAATAAAGTCAAAATAAAAGTCACCAAAAAAGATCCTTACAATGCAAGTACACGAAAAAAAGTGATCGGTATTTACAATTTATTTCATCCAATAGTATTAGCAGATATTCCTAAAAAAGGAGAATTAGAAGTTCCCGCTACTGACATCATACCAGCGTTTTATCTAAAAGCGATAGACGATCAAAAGTTTTGGTCAAATATTGAAAAAGGAACTTGGCTTGTTATAGATGTACTTACTACCGCACTCGGTGCTGCTAATCTTTATAAATTAAGACATCTAAGACATTTAGCTAAAATAAAAACTGTAAAGACTGCCTTCAGATTACGAGTTGGAGCTAATATTCTTGAGGTAACTACTGGAGCCTTAAATATATTACTATCGTTAGCCGATGAGAATAGTGAGTTTGCAAAAAAATTAAGGCTATATTTGTTTTGGTTAGAAATGGCCAGCTTAAGCGTTGATTTAATTACAGAACGCCTACTCAAAAAAGCAGCTAGAGAAGCTCTTGAAGTAGCTGATATCACAACTGATGTAAGGGTTGTTAGACATCTAGCAGAAATTGCTGGAAATTTAAAAGATTATAGTTCTCGTTTTGCAAGATCAGTAATTAAAGCTCGGGATTTAGCTCCTAGCAGACTTAAAAAATTTGAAGATGAAATTAAAGGGTATAGTGAACTTAGAAGAAATGATAATGGAGAGTTGGAAAGGATAAATTTGGAGCATGGTATGATTTATAATGAAGAGAAAAATCTGTTTATAATACATGAAGGCGAAAAATATCCTGACTATGTCGATTGGAAATATTTAGATGATGATGTATTTCCAGGCTCAGTCTTAACACATAACCATCCTAATAATTCAGGTCTAAGTCTTACCGATGTAGAAATGTTTCTATTAAATGATCTTAAAGAAATACGGGCTATTGGAAAAAATGGTGATATTTTT
>JBCCLS010000148.1:0-7401 GCA_039026835.1 Bacteroidota bacterium
ATAATAGTATTACTATTAATATTGCATAAAATGATATTAACATTAACATTAATTTAATTTATGAATTTGATTTTCAGTGTTTTATAAATTAAACAATATGTTAAATTTTAACAAATTTGAAGATGCTAATTGACTGACAGCCAATTATTTTGGAATATTTATATAAAGATACACAAAAAATAAACAGAAAAAAACAACTAGTTTCTTACATAGAAAACACACCAAAAAACGAAGATATACTCACAAAAAACTTCTTTTGATATAAAATACTTTGATAATAGATTGCTTTAAAATGCTATATAGAGAGTTACAAGAAACCTTTTCTCTTGAAGAATGCTTTTACAAAACAAATTTTTAAAAAGAAAAAATCCCTCTCGGAATGAAAGGGATTTGTTGGCCCACTAGGGCTTATCTCGTCAAGCTCGATATAGACTTCTCGCCTAAAAAATTCAACAATAAAAAAACCTAAAAATAAAAAAGTCCTTTTCGAATTGAAAAGGACTTTTTGTTGGCCCACTAGGGCTCGAACCTAGACTCTTCTGGACCAAAACCAGACGTGTTGCCAGTTACACCATAGGCCATTAGCGTAATGCGGTTGCAAATTTAAAACAAACTTTTACAAGTGCAAATATTTTTTTCAATTATTTTTATCAAATGAGTCTGGTTTATCCTATGAATCCCTACCAAAAAGTATATTAACAAATTCTTTCTAGCATATTTGATAACTTCACACAGAAACAGCAAAAAATGATTCTTAACGTTTTCCAAAAAAATACCCTTCATATAGTATAAATCATTAAATTCGCCGTTACTCTTATTAAAAGCATTTACATGATTTCTCTGAACTTTAATAAATGGAATACCATTCTCGGATGGGTCGTATTTTTAATAGCGCTGATTACATTTAGCTTAACTGTTGAACCAACAGCAAGTTACTGGGATTGTGCTGAGTATATTGCTACTTCTGCAAAACTTCAAATTGGACATCCGCCAGGAGCGCCATTTTTCCAAATGATGGGCGCCATATTTGCCACATTTGCTTCTGCTCCAGAAGAGATTGCCAAAATGGTGAATTACTTATCTGTGTTTTCAAGTGCTTTTACCATCTTGTTTATGTTTTGGTCCATTACGAATTTGGTTCGTAAAATGGCATTATTAAAGAAAGAAAGTGATGGTACAACACCTGAGTTCACCACAGGAAAGCAAATTGCAGTATTAGGAAGTGGTTTGGTAGGTTCGCTAGCATTTACATTTTCAGACAGTTTTTGGTTCAGTGCTGTAGAAGCCGAAGTATATGCAATGGCTATCTGTATCATGTCTATCATGTTCTGGCTCGCTTTACGTTGGGCTGACGAAATGCACACGCCACGCGGAAATAAATGGCTGATCTTAATTTCATTAGTGGTGGGACTTTCCTTTGGAGTGCATTTCATGGGATTGTTGACCATTCCTGCTATTGGAATGATTTATTTCTTTAAAAATTATAAAGTTATCACCATTCAAAACTTTGTGCTTGCCAATGTAATTTCAATTGGTGTTCTTTTATTTATCTTCAAATTATTGTTGCCAAATGTATTGCGCCTGTTTGGATATTTGGAAGTATTCTTTGTGAACACTTTCGGAATGCCTTTCAACTCAGGTTCAATTATTGCGGCATTATTGTTAATTGGTGCGTTTTATTATGGTTTACGTATGACTCGCAAGAAAAACTTACCTGTAATTAATACCATCATTTTATGTACTTTGTATATTTTGATCGGATTTTCTACGTGGTTAATGATTCCAATTCGCGCAAACGCCAATACTGTTATTAACGAAAACAATCCGTCAGATGCGCGTTCGCTTTTAGCGTATTACAACCTTGAACAATATCCTGAAACACATTTGCTGTTTGGACCTATGTATACAGATATTTATGGTGGACTAGACGCAGAGGAGCCGTATGTAGACGATAAACCAAAATACGAACGTGATTATACCTTAGGCAAATATGTAGTTGTCAATCAATGGGAAGGTGCCAAGCAAAACTCAGACAGCAATCACAGAGGCTTTTTACCACGAATGTGGAGTTCCGAACATGCGGAAAACTATATGAGATTCACGGGCATACTCGATTTTGAAGTGACGCCACGTTATAGAACTGAGCCGCGTGCTGTTGAATTTGCAGATTCATTACGTGCAAGAATTGAAAGAGGCGCAGTTACGCCAGAAAAATTTATAGAAATTATAAAAGATTATAGAGAAATCATTAGCGTTAAACCGCCATCCTTATGGGACAACGTAAGTTATATGATCTCTTATCAAATGGGATATATGTACTGGCGTTATTTTATGTGGAATTTTGTGGGACGACAGGATGATATTCAAGGAAAAATGGACAACCATGGAGATTGGATAAGTGGAATTAAGTGGATAGATGAATGGCATTTGGAAAGATCGCAAGACAATCTTCCATCGGATGTACTCAATAACAAAGCCCGAAACACGTATTACTTTTTACCATTAATTTTTGGAATCTTTGGTTTTCTATTCCTACTCTTACGCGGACAAAAACAGTTTTGGGTACTCTTTGTGTTCTTCCTATTTACAGGATTGGCACTCAAAATATATTTGAATGAGCGTCCGTATGAACCACGAGAACGCGATTATGCATTGGTTGGTTCTTTCTATGTGTTTGCCATGTGGATTGGTTATGGTGTGTATGCGTTTTATGATACCATCAAAGCGTATGTAGCCAACAGAACTGCAGTTGCAGGATCTATTACAGTAGTTGCTTTGTTGACAGTTCCTGTATTAATGGCAAGTCAAAACTGGGATGATCACGATCGCTCCAATCGTTATACGGCACAATCTACAGCAAAAGCGTATCTAAATTCGATTGAAGAAGACGTTGACGCCATGATTTTTACCATTGGTGACAACGATACATTTGCACTTTGGTATGCGCAAGATGTAGAAGGCTATCGCACCGATGTGAGAACTATTAACACCAGCTTACTGGGAACAGATTGGTACATTGACCAAATGAAACGCAAAGCGTACAACAGTGAAGCAGTTCCTTCTGAAATGACGCATGATAAATACAAACACGGAACGCGAAATTACATGCGTTACGAGCGCCATCCGGCAGTGCCTGATAGTACAGTTTGGGAACTGGATCGATTTATGGATTGGGTATTGAGTGAGAAGAAAGAAACAAAATACGGATACCTCATCAATCAAGTATATCAGGTAGATGATGCCGATATGCCAGAGAGTCAGCGAAACATTGTGTATTATCCCGTGAACAAAATTCGTGTTCCTGTCAACAAGGAAAATGCAAAAAAATATGTAGATCCAAAAGATTACGATAAAATGGTAGATTATATTGATATTGAATTACCAAAATCTGCGATTTACAAAAACAACTTAATGATGCTCGACATCTTAAACCAAAACGATTGGGAACGTCCAATTTACTTTACTGGTGGAAGTTTTGACAAGGCTGAATATATTTGGATGAAAGATTATCTTCAGTTAGATGGTTTGGTATACAAACTCATTCCGATCAAAACAGAATTCCCAAGCGAGCTAGACATGGGACAAGTAAATTCTGAACTCATGTATAAAAATGTGATGAAATGGGATTGGGGTAATTCTGGTAATGATGATATTTACCACGACCCACAAACCCGTCGTCAGAGTATTTCGTACCGACTGAATCTTGCAAAATTGATAGAACAATTGATCAAGGAAGGAAAGAATGATAAAGCGGAAAAAGTAATTGATTTGGCATTTGAAAAAATGCCTGTAAAGTATTTTGACTTCTACGGATTGAACGAGCCGTTTATTGATGGATATTTCAAAATTGGCAAAATAGAAAAAGCAGAAAAGCACTATTACCAAATACGTAAAAAGTTTATCGAGTATTTAGATTATCACAAGCAAACACCAAGACTACAACAGTACAAAGAGTTTGAAGATATTTATTACTACTTAGAAAGTTATAAAAGTATGATTGAAATTTTAGACATCAACAATCAAGACAAACTTTTTGAAGAAGAAATGAAGGTACTCGAAAGTTATGCTAAGAAATTCAATTCGGTACTCAGCGAATTTGAGTAGCCACAAATTGTAACGCTGATGAAACTGTACACAGCCAAAACTCCCAAACTAGCCAAATGGTTATTTCCATCGCTTGTTTGGGAGTTTTCGGTTACTGAAAAACATCTTTTTCTAACTTTTGACGACGGACCTATTCCAGAAGTAACGCCTTGGGTTTTGGCGCAGTTGGCTCAGTACAATGCCAAAGCTACCTTTTTTTGTATTGGAGACAATGTACAAAAACATCCTCATATTTTTGAACAAGTAGTCAATGCCCAACACACCATTGGCAATCATACACAACAACACCTCAGCGGCTGGAATGTTTCCAACGAAGTTTATATAACCAATACGGTGCAAGCGCAGGAAACTATTGACAACGAATTAAAAAACACAGTACAAGAAACACAACTCTTATTTCGTCCGCCTTACGGGAAACTCACGCCACAATTGTGTAAAAGATTGAAAAAATTAGGATATAAAATTATTATGTGGGATGTACTCAGTGGTGATTTTGACACAGCATTAACGCCTGAACAATGCCTCTCAAATGTAATAGAAAATGCAGAAAATGGAAGTATTATCGTGTTTCACGACAGTATCAAAGCGTTTGAAAAATTGAAATACACGCTTCCGAAAGTGCTAGCACACTTTCATAAATTGGGCTATACCTTTGAACGAATCACACTTTAAACGTGCTCAGAAATCAATCCGATTAAGGTATTTGCATCTTGCTCGCCACTTTGTCTCCACACCATTTCTCCACCTTTGTATATCATTAATGTTGGGAGTCCTTTGACGCGTAATGCTTCCGCCAATTCCTTATTTTTATCCACGTCTATTTTAATTACTTTGGCTTTATCACCAAGGGCTGCGGCTACGTCGCGTAACACAGCGTGCATTGCTTTCGATTGCTCATTCCATTCTGTATAAAAATCCAACAGAATTGGAATATTTGCACTAATTAAGTCACCAAACTTAGACATAAGCAAATGTTTTAATTTTATAGAATTGCCATTTTTTTAACTCAAAAAATAGAAAATCTCTATTACAAATGTACTATTTTCTTGCGATTATGCTACTTTCTTGCGTTTTTTCAATTCAATCACAGTAATTTCTGGCCAAATTCCAACACGTCCCGGAAATGCCAACACACCAAATCCGCGGTTGACGTGCAAGTATTTTCCAGCTTCTTCATATAATCCTGCCCATCGAGGATAGCGATATTTTACAGGACTCCATTTAAAGTTGAGAAACGGAATTTCAATCCCAAACTGCATGCCGTGCGTATGTCCGGATAACGTCAATTGAATTTTCTTTTCAAAATTGATAATATTAGATTCATCTACGACATCTGTAGGACGAATTACTTCCTTGCCTTGACCATTTCTAGGCAAGTACATTGTTTTATAATCAAAGTGTGAAGGATCGTGCGAAAGCAACACATTAAATTCGCCATCAACCACACCTTCCGTTGCTTTTTGCAAACTTCCTTTTTTAGGAAAATGACTGGATGCACCCCAATTTTCGACACCCAAAATATGTAGTTTTTCACCATTGCGTTCAATCGTTTGCTTTTCGTTCATCAATAGTGTAAACCCAATGGATTCGTGCACTTTTTCTATCTTTTTATGGTTTTCTAAAATTTCTTCTCTTGTTTGATATGCATAAAAACCATAATCATGATTGCCCAAAACAGAATACAAGCCATCATTCGCTTCCATACGTTTAAACGTATCAATCCAAGGATCCATTTCTTCTGCAATCGCATTGACAATATCGCCCGTAAACAGAATGACATCACTTTGTTGTTTGTTGATGAGATCCACAGCGTATTCAATTTTTTCTTTGTTGTCAAAACTTCCTGCGTGAATATCTGAAATTTGTGTGAGTTTATAGCCGTCAAAAGCGTCTGGCAGATCGTCAAAAAACATCGTATGATTGATCACCCGATAGTCATAGCGCCCTTTAAAAACTCCATACAAAAATCCTGCAAAAGGAATTGCTGCAATGCCCAACGCTAATTGACTTATAAATTTTCTTCTGCCTGGCAAGGCTTCTGCAATAGTGCCATCTTGTTGAAAATAACTGAAGAGTCCACAGAAAAACCGGAAAATATCTTCCATAAATAAGATGGCAAATACAAATATTTTAGGAACAGTCATCGTCAGCAATAGTGCAATTGCGTAGCCTGTAGTTAAATTAAAACGGTTGTCGCGTTGTGTTAAGCTCAACTGATAGAAAAAAACGGCATAGACAAGTACAGTAAAAACCCAAAATCCGATGAGAACAAACTTATTGTTAGTTAGGGTACGAATAGAAAAAAAAGTATATAATTCCAGAATAAAAACCAGAACGACAGGAATAATAAATCGCAACATAGTGAGAATTTTAACAAAAGTAATTTTTCTCTACTGAACGATTTTCTCTTTTAGAGGAACTTTAACATTGTAAAGCAGTTGAATAGATAAAAGCATAAAAAAGCGAACCGAAGTCCGCTTACAATTATTGGTCGTTTGGGCATAAATCGTTTTGACAAGAGAAGCCACACTTTGAGTCGTGCTGAGAGCCAACACATCCTTGAGGAGTAGACATGTCTAAACCGCCAATTAATTTGTTTTCAAATTGAGAAATTGAATGCTTATTCAACTTAAGAGATTTCAAATGCTTTTTTTTCATGATCGTATATTTTAAAAGATTAAGACATAAACTTACATAGATTAAATTCCAAACGCTTACGGTTATACCTTTCTTTATAAAAGTTTAGCGTTGTTGAGAACCACATTTATGTGGACAAGAATTTGTAATATTTCCAATAGTTGTCCAACCGCCTTTTACATTAGTAGCAGTGATGTTGGCAATAGATTTCTTGACAAGTGTTAACGATTTGATGTGCTTTTTTTTCATGAGTATTGATTTTAATTGATTGTTAAAAGTGAAAATTTATATGAAAATACACTAAACAAAGCGACAGAAGTGTACTTTCATTTATGTAGAAATAGTGAAACAAAAGCGAACCGGAGTTCGCTGTATTCATTATGGTTCCTCAACAGGATCACAAGGTGTTCCTGAGTACGCACACAAACCACAGGTAAAGTCAATACACGTTCGAAGAATTGAAGTGAACGTAGTGAATGGTAAAGGCGCACCTCCAGAAATACTATCAAGATTGGAAATTGATTTTTTATTCAGTTTTAATGTTTTGAAATGCTGTTTTTTCATGATTTAAATTTTAAAAGTTAAGTATTAAACTTATCAAATAAAAGTAGGAACTCGCTACGGGAATGCCTTATTTAACATGTTAATGATTGCATAAAA
>JBCCLS010000149.1:0-7384 GCA_039026835.1 Bacteroidota bacterium
ATTGTTCTTTGAAACGTAAATTCCTAAACTTATAAACTCTTCAACTTCGTAATTGTTAATTCGTTCTTTGAAATTCCCCAAAACCCAAAAGCAAAGCGACCCAATACCTAAAACCTAGTACATTTTTTCATTTTACATTTTGAGTTTTACATTTTATATTTATTTCGATTTGATTTTAAATTGTGAATGTTGAATTGTGAATTGTTCTTTGAAACGTAAACTCCTAAACTTATAAACTTTTCAACTTCTTATTCGTTAATTCGTTTGTTCGTTGATTTGTTTATTCGTTCTTTGAAACTTCGCTACACTAATGCCTGACGAAAACTTCTCAATTCTCAATACTAATAGCTCAATACTTATAAAAACTAAAGCCACTTTTTTCTTCGAAAGAAGATGAGCAATATAATAAACATCAATACCATAACGCCCCAAAGGATAAAGTATCCGTTTTTGGAGTGTAATTCAGGCATGTTTTCAAAGTTCATTCCGTACACACCTACAATAAACGTGAGTGGAATAAAAATTGTCGAAATAATGGTCAATACTTTCATGATGCCATTCATTTTGTTACTCATGTTGGTCATGTGCATGTCCATCAATCCCCAAACCATTTCGCGATATAGATCAATGTTGTCATTGATTTGTAAAATATGATCTTGTAAATCTTTCAAATAATCGCGAGTTTTAATTTTTATGAGCTTTGATTCGGACTTTACCAAACGACTAATGACTTCTCTTGAAGGTAAGATATTTCTGCGTAAGCGCAATAATTCGTGCTTTAAATATTGAATATCTCTCGAAATTCCTTCGCGGGAACTTTCTAAAAACAATTCATCTTCTGTGCCTTCTACTTTTGATCCAAAGGATTCTACCACAACTGCATAATTGTCTATAATGGCATCCATAAGAGAAAACGCCAAATAGTCAGCACCAAAACTACGCAATCGACTATCTTTATTTTTAAAGCGTTGACGAATGGGATGAAATATGTCGTCTTCTGTTTCTTGAAATGTCAGCACGTAATCAGCTCCGATAATGAACGAAATATGTTCCGTTAAAAGTTCTTGCTGTTGGTTGTGATAAAACATTTTTAATACCACAAAAATATATTCCTCAAACTCATCAATTTTGGGACGTTGACTCGTATTTACAATATCTTCAAGAATCAACGGGTGAATGTTAAAATACTCTCCAATCTTAGTAATATCAGCAGCATCGCCCAAACCGTTGACATTAATCCAGGTAACACGATTGTTTCCCTTAATGTTAAATATATTGCTGATTTGCTTGGTTTGGAATGTATGATATTCTGCTGCAGTGTATTCGTGTACTTCCAATAAGGTTTCTAAATTTTCCTTATCGCCCATATAGACGATTTCGCCAGGTGCTTTTCCAAGACTTTTGGAAGCTGCTACTTTTTTAGATTTTTTATTTTTTTTGAAAGGACTTTGCAAATCGTGTAGTTTTATTTCCTTAAATATACTGAATAAATACGCAACGCTTACGCTTCGTCTTCACTAACTGTTGTTGAAGATTTTTTAGGCATTTCCTCATCTTCTAAAATCTGAATTCCTTTTTGCAGCACTAGTGAATTGGGTAAAGAAATATGTTCGCCAGCATCTGTTTGGATAAAAAAGTAAAACTCCTAAACCTTCTTTTTCTTTATAGCCCGCAGATATTTTTTTGAGTGAGTCGTTGAAAATGTAAGTAAAAGTTACACATACTTTTATATGCGTAAAACATATTTTTTACGAACTTTACCATAATTTCTCAATCAGTACGAAAATAGTATGAAACACATCAAAACACTTTTAATCATCAGCTTTTTAGCGCTTTTTTCATCGGTAAACGCCCAACAAATTTCAGACAACGCCATCGGATTGCGTATTGGCGATAACGACGGTTTGGGAGCTGAAATTTCATATCAAAGACATATTGGCGGTGCGAATCGTTTGGAATTTGACTTAGGTTTTAGAAACAGTAACGATGTAGATGCTTTTAAGCTTGTCGGATTGTATCAATGGGTAAAACCAATTGATGGCAACTTTCATTGGTATGTAGGTGCTGGTGCTGGAATTGGTTCGTATGATGCGCCAGGCGCAGACGGAACCTTTGCATTGGCAGCAGGAAATATCGGGATTGAATACGATTTTGATTTTCCGTTGCTCATCTCACTAGACATGCGACCAGAACTTTCGTTTGACGATACCTACAGTGATGATTTGGACTTGGATATTGCACTGTCAATTCGATATCAATTTTAAAAACGAAGCACAACTCTAAAAGATAGAAGCGATATGGTACGTATGCATCGCTTCTATTTTTTTAAAAACTCGCTTATTTTCTACTAATTTTACGAAAAATACGTACAAAATCATATTTACTGTTTTTATTCGTTTATCTTTCCACTCAAAATTTATCAACTCTTCATGTCAATATGTGCTCGATTTTTAGGCTGTTTGCTGCTCTTTTGTATTACAAAAGCACATGCACAGTTGAGCGATTTGGCACGAATTGATTACACCTATATACCGAATGCAAAATCGAATGTAGAGTACAAACGATTGCGAGCTTTGTTCAATTATCCCATAAAACTCAAGGATGATGACACCTATTTATTTTTAGGATTGGACTACAGTAATATTCACCTCAACTCCGAAATAGAATTTCCCTTTGAAACACGCGATTTGAATGATTTTCAATTGCTTGATTTTAGCATTGGATATACAACACCTTTGCGCAATGATTGGCGATTGGGAATTGTATTTCAACCTGGATTTAGCACCAATTTGGTAGCAGATGCATTAAGTATTAAAGATGTTGTACTCTCTGGAACTGTTGCATTTATTAAAAAAGGAAAAATATACCATCAAAAAGCCTCACGATTGATTTTAGGAGTTACCTACGCAGGAAACTCAGGATTCAATTTTCCGTTGCCTTTTGTGAGCTATTTTAGAAAATTTAGTCCTGATTGGTCATACAATTTAGGAATTCCAAAAACAAACTTGCAGTACTATTTTTCTCAGAAACATCGCTTAAAAGCCTATGCTCAGTTAGATGGTTTTGCGTCCAATTTGCAACGCGAAGTTCCTATTATTGACGGAGAAGCTGCGGCAAGTATCAATCTTACCTTAATTTTATCGGGATTGCAATACGAATATCATTTAACTAAACAATTGCAATTGTACATGCGTGCTGCATATATTATGGCGACTGATAACGAACTTCGCAATGAAAGCCGAGCGCCCATTTTTTCATTAGACAATAAGGCACGAATTTACCTGCGAACTGGCATTCGATTCAAAATTTAAAAAGCGAACCTTTTGTAAAGTCCGCCTTTTTGTTCGACTCATCGAGAGACGATTATTTGCAAACGAATCTCAAGATGATTTCTATAAACATTATCCTGGATTACAGCCTAAAGTTCCATGCATGCTACCACACGGCGAATAGCACGAAGCATATTCACTGTATTTGCACCAATCACCTATGGATTGTTGCATGAAGGTGTAACATTTTTCATTGGTAGATACTATTCCTCCTGACACATGCGTCATTTCGAGTTGAGAAATTTTTTGTTTGTTCAGTGTTAATGATTTAAAATTCTTTCTTTTCATCTTTAAAAAGTTTAGAGTTAATACACTTACTTGGGTTTGAATTGTATTTTTATTACCCAACTTTTCTAAAAATGTTTTTAAAATGGTTGTTTCTCGCTTAAATATTTCCAGTAGCGTTTGGGAACATGTCGCACGTGTAGCAACATATTTTTTCGGGATTCGATGTTGGTACTTTTAAAATAATTTTGCCATAATTCTTGAAATTGCAATTCTTCCTCAGCAAAGAAATCTTCGGAAGTTTTGGTAAAATCAAATTCTTTTGAAAAATCCATCACAATCGTTTCTACGTGCTCCAAATTGTAGTGCAATCCATATTTCCGCTTACAATCATAAATCACCCATTTTTGATCTGCATAGCGCGATTTGAAATGCTTGGCGATTAATGGTAACACGTTAAAATCAGGTTCCACATTTGCAAAATACAATCCGTCTTTGGTGAGCTTGAAACGTACAAAAGCTTCCATCCGATGTTTTTCGCGACCGACACTTTTGGTGATTTTAGAGAGTTTTAAAACAGTGGTATTGGAGAAGTCTTTCTCGATAGTTTCAGTATGGGCAAAAACTTGCTGAATGTAATCAAGCAATATATTTTCAACCGAAGGAAGTTCACTTAAAAACGAGTAATACAACTGATTTCGTCCAAAGCTAGTGAGTTTCTTTTTCAAGCCTTCCCACACACGATCTGCATGTACTTTATTAGTGATGACTTCTTCATTCGTACCAAAAAAAGAGGATTGCACAGCACCTTCACGCTGAATATCAACGTGAGTTAGTTTTTCTTCGTATACTTTAAAAACCGTACTTAAAAATCCTTCAAACGAAGCGTCATACACTAATACTTTCTGCATCATCCGAACAAATTTAACTGATTACTAGTTGCCTGACGGAATTTGCTTTTGGAATTCTGTAAAATAAATCCTCTAATTTTATGAGGCTCCAAATCGCGTCGCTCAAAATCATTCGAATTACACACCAAGAAATACTTTGCTCTATTGAGTGCTACACCTAAGCGCTTTAAATGTTCCCAGTTTAACAAACGGAATTTTCGAGCATTCAAAATTTTATATACAGACGTCATTCCCAAGCCTGGTACACGCGCCAACATACGTTTGTCTGCTCGGTTCACATCGACAGGAAATTCATGAATATTTCGCAATGCCCAGGACAGTTTTGGATCAATTTCTAAATCTAAATGCTGATGTGATTCGTTGACAATTTCATGTACATGAAAACCATAAAAGCGCATCAACCAATCGGTTTGATACAATCTATTTTCGCGCAACATAGGCACTTCGCTTCCAATTTGTGGCAAACGACTGTCGTAACTAATGGGCACATATCCTGAATAATACACACGCTTTAGATTGAACTTTTTATAGAAAAAATTAGAAGCCGTCATGATTTGATAATCATTCTCACCACTTGCGCCAATGATCATTTGCGTACTTTGTCCGGCAGGCGCATATTTTGGTGTACTTTTAATGATTTTCTTTTCGGCTTTGTATTGAATAATTTCGTTTTTTACCTTTTTCATTGGTTTGATAAAATCCTCACGATTTTTATCAGGAGCCAAAAGTTTCAAGCCTTCTCGTGTGGGAATTTCAATATTAACACTCAACCTGTCAGCATACAAACCTGCTTCGCGCATCAATTCATCTGAAGCACCTGGAATTGATTTGAGATGAATATAACCGTTAAAATTTTCTTCCAGACGCAGTTTTTTAGCCACGGAAACCAGACGTTCCATGGTGTAATCTGCATTTTTGAAAATACCCGAACTTAAGAATAAGCCTTCAATATAATTTCTACGGTAAAAATTAATCGTCAAATCGACCACTTCCTGCACTTTAAAAGCGGCACGTTTGATGTCGTTACTTTTTCGCGTTACACAGTAGGCGCAATCAAAAATACAGTAATTGGTCAACAGAATTTTGAGCAACGACACACAACGTCCATCTTCGGTGTATGTATGACAAATTCCCATGCCTTTGGCATCGCCCAATCCTTTGTTTTTGTTTGCTCTATCACTTCCACTAGAAGCACAGGATACATCGTATTTAGCAGCATCTGCCAAAATATTTAACTTCTCTTTTATTCGTTCAAAAGACATAAAAAAAGTTTCGTATACGTAAAAAGGTTTATGAAATCTACATGTGTATCAATTTGATTTTAGAAAGCAAATTGACATTTCACAAATATAACATTTTACAGATAATTTTAAAACATTTGTTAAACTAATTCTGTTAAATGTTTTAATAACGCTAACACACAAGAAATGAGGAAAATGAAGATAAATAAGGAGATTTTTGAGTGTATTATGAAAAGAAATGTACTTAAGAATACAAATACATCAAAAAAGCTGCCTGAACATACAACATTCACTAGAAAATTGTATCTAGTTGGTTTTGAATACTTTTCAGACAACTTCTGTATTGTATAAATTGTACTATCGCCTATGGCGATGTGCGCATGGCTTTATAAGAATACGCAAAATCCATTTACACATCTTGAAGCTCTATCAATAAAAAAGCAATCTGAGCGTCTTACACATCCAATTGGAAATTGGATGCCTCCGTGGATATCTTGCTGTTCTTTTTTGCTAATTTCTTGTACTCCTTTTACATTTAAAATTGATTTTAACATGGTCATAGTATTTTAAGTTATGTTCGAAAAATTAGTGAATAAACTTTACAAATACGTATGGGAACACCGTAATAACACGCTGTGATTCACAGCTTTTAGAAATTTTAGAAGAAAATTAAAAAAGCTTCGCATGTTCGCGAAGCTTTTGTGCACAGCGCAACTCCTAATTTACCTGAAAAAAAACTTTTATTACCTGAGAATTCAAAGCAAAAAAGGAATTGCTGTTTCTTATTTTCATGATTGTAGTTTCCCAAATACATAAAAAATTACACTCAGGCATATAATTTTTTAATGTACTAGATATGTAAATGTAACTATGAAATTTAGCTAGGAAAAGTATTTGAAGTCGTATTTATGTAATTTCGAGTAGTTAAAATAGTAGAACAATACGCATAGTACTGCTGTAAAATGTTTATTTTAGAAGAGAAAATTTTAAAAAACTTCAACGACAAACATAAACGTTTGTTTTTTCTTATTTCGCATCGTTGGCAAAGGTGTATTCAACATAATTTTAGGCAATACTTTTCGAATCAAATAAGTCTGTCCACAAACTAATGGCCTTTTTGGATTAAATGAGATGCCTTCTTTGTCAGCTGCAGCTAATTGTTGACGGAAAAAATAAATGCGTTGCCCAATTCTTGGCTTTACACCTTCAATAGTAATCTCGCCTTTACTCGTCACAAAAGCCCTGCCTATTGTACCTTTATTTCTTGGTCTAAAAGCAACTATATTCGTATTTTTTGGCAAGCCTTTATTGACAATTACTTCTTCTGGTAACCACGCAATCCTAGCACTCAACGCTTTGGCTTGAATGAGTGGTGTTTTATTATAATCAGTTGCTATTCCGATAAATAGTAGCGAGAGATTGTTTTGAATTAGAATACTTCCGCCTTGCAATTGTACAATTCTCCACAATGCACCAGCCCCAGGCACATCTGTTTGTCGTATCACTGAGCCTTTATTTGTTTTCCCATAATTTGCTAAATACATTTTTGAGGCTTTATTTTGGATGCGATACAATCCATTATCTTGTGGAATAAACTTCCAATGACCGCCAATACCAATCTTTTTTTTCACTAACATCACAGCCGATGCTTCCATCCTACCATTATTGCCCATTTTGA
>JBCCLS010000150.1:0-7371 GCA_039026835.1 Bacteroidota bacterium
CAAGTTCAGGACACTCGAAGTGACGGTTTGTCTTCAATGTATCAATTTGAAAATGTGCCAATACTGCTATGATTTAGACAGATTACCACTTTCTAATCCAGTTGGAGATTGCAATGACGAATCATAGTTTTAATAGATGTGCGTTTCTTTTTTACTAGCCACAAATACACGATTTTTTTTGTTTTACTCAGACGTCAGTTTGAGTGTTTTTATGGAGTGAGCGAACATAAAAATGTATCGAAAACTAATTGTTTACACTGTTTTTCAATCTGCTACCAATTACTTCTCGATAGATCCTGAATCAAGTTCAGGACACTCGAAGTGACGGTTTGTCTTCAATGTATCAATTTGAAAATGTGCTAATGTCTACTTTGTGGGCTAATACTGCTATGATTTTGTCAGATTCCCGCCCTCCAATCACGTTGGAGATTGCAATGACGAATCATAGTTTTCTTAATATCAACCACTTTATCAAAAAAATCGAAGTGACGCTCTTAATTTTCAGAACATCACTTCGATTGGGACAGCTATTATTTTAACTGTTTATAAAATTCTCGATATTTTCAATTTCGAGTTCAAACTCAATTTCAATTTCCTACACCGTTTCTATTGGTAAATCAACTTCATTTAAGTTAATGTCGTCGTCATTTTCCTCACCAATCAATACAGGACGCTTACTCTTAAATGCCCAGTATTTGAATTTTGTGATGAGGTAAAATAATATAGGAACAATGATCAAGGTTAAGAAGGTAGCAATGATCAACCCGTAGATTACCGTCCATGCTAATGGTCCCCAAAAGATTACATTGTCTCCTCCTAAGTATATTTTCGGATCAAATTCACTGAATAACGAGAAGAAATCAATATTGAATCCGATCGCTAATGGAATTAATCCTAGTACCGTTGTAATTGCCGTTAATAATACTGGACGCAAACGCGCTTTTCCTGCTTTTACAATAGCTTCGTATACATGCGGAATTGGCAAATAGGTATCTGTTGGTATGTTTAATTCGTGTTTTTTCCGATCTATAAGCAATTGAGTATAATCTAGGAGTACCACACCGTTGTTTACTACAATTCCCGCAAGCGAGATGATTCCCATCATGGTCATCATAATTACGAATGGTGCGCCTGTAATTAAAATTCCACCAAAAACACCAATCAAGCTTAAAAAGATAGCAATCATAATGATCGTCGGTTTCGAGATCGAACTAAACTGGAATACTAAAATCAACATGATCAATCCAAGTCCCGCAAAGAACGCACCCATTAAAAACGCTTGTTGCTTGTTTTGCTCTTCAATTTGACCTGTGTAATCAATTTTGACGCCTTTTGGTTTGAATTCTTCTCCGATTTCTGCTTTGATCTGATCTACGATGGCACCTGCATCTGTATAGCCTGGCGCTAATCCGGAATATACGGTTACGACACGTTTGTAATCGTTGTGTTTGATGGCGCTAAATCCAGAGGTGTTTCGTTGTCTGGTCACTGCTGAAACGGGAATTTCTTTCAATTGTCCCATCTGATTTCTAAAAATCAATTTTTGATTGAACAGTGAACTGGTGTTGTAACGGTTGTCTTGGTTGAAACGAACATAGATGTCATAATCTTCTCCGTCTTCTTTGTACACAGCCGCTTTTACACCAAATAAAGAGTTACGCAGTTGCTGTCCTACTTGTCCAGCAGATACACCTAGTTCTCCTGCTTTTTCACGATCTACGACCACTTGCATCGCAGGTTTTCCTTTGTTGACATCAATTTTTAATTCTTCAATTCCGGCAATATTTTTAGAGTTGATTAAATCGCGCATTTCTTCGGCTCTGGCAATCAATTCTGTATAATCGTTTCCTTCCAATTCGATGTTGATTGGATAGCCAACCGGCGGTCCTACTACATCTTTTTCTACGGAAATAGCGACTCCCGGATAGATGCCTTTGAGTGCTTCGGTTACTTTTTTACGAAGTTCTTCACTGTCTTTTCCTTTGCGGAATTTGTATTCGCGCATGGACGCGGTAATTTTTCCTTTGTGTGGCATTTCAGCAGATGAACCTCCGTCTGTTTGAGGATTTCCAGCACCTTCACCTACTTGTGAAACAGCAGATTCTACTAGGAAATTACTACCATCAGCCATGTATTCGCTATCTCTTAAAACAGCGTATACTCGTTGTTCAATGGATGCTGTAATTTCGTTTGTTTTTTCAATGGCAGTTCCTTGCGGATATTCAATGTAGACAATAATTTGATTTGTTTTATTGTCTGTGAAGAATTATACTTTGGTACGTTTGCTTTGAATGGATTGTCCAAACATTGCAAATGTGAAAATTAATAGTAGAAACGTCCCAATAGAAAATGCATACGATTTCCATCCCGTTAAGGCAAAACGCAAGAAACGTTCGTAAGCTCTTTCAAGCGCTGCTAAAATTCTGGTTTGGAAATAACGCGCCAATGGTTTGAGTCCGTATTTGTACACCCAAAACATAATAGCTATGAATATGAATAGCGTTCCTAATCCTTTAGCACCACCGCCAATTACATAACAAACGATTCCTAAAGAGATTAAGATGGCACTTAATATGCTGAGTTGTTTTACTTTGAGTCTGCGTTCTCCAACTTCCATAAATTTTGATACCATCATGGAGTTGATGAAGATTGCAACAAATAATGATGAACCTAAAACCACTGAGAGTGTAATAGGGAAGTAAATCATGAATTGTCCCATAACGCCAGGCCATAAACCAAGAGGAACGAAGGCTGCTACGGTGGTTAAGGTTGAAATGATGATTGGAAATGCAATTTCTCCAATTCCTTTTTTGGCAGCTTCTATGCGCGACATTCCTTCCTCGTCCATTAAACGATATACATTTTCTACCACCACAATTCCATTGTCTACAAGCATTCCAAGTCCCATAATCAAGGCAAAAAGAATCATAGTGTTCATAGTGTATCCCAATAAGTTTAGAATCATGAACGACATAAACATGGACATTGGAATTGCCAATCCTACGAAGAGTGCGTTTCTAAATCCTAAGAAGAACATTAAGACAAATACAACCAGAATGATTCCGAAAATGATATTGTTTACCAAGTCGTTTACTTGGTTGATGGTTTTTTGAGATTGATCGTTGGTAATGGTCACAGTCAAATCTTCATGATCTCCTTTGAATTCTTTTACAATTTCATTGATTTTTTCTGCGGCAGCGACCATGTTTTTCCCAGCACGCTTTTTCACATCAAGCATTACCACACTACTTCCATATTCACGTGCGTAGGTAGTTTTGTCTTCTTCTTTGAATTTTACATTGGCAATATCACGCAAGTATACAGGTCCATCAATAGATTTTACCACAAAGTCATTGAGTTCTTTCGGATCTTCAATTTCTCCCAAGATTCTAATGGTACGACGTTGTCCTGATGAGATCATGTTTCCAGCAGAAATCGTGACACTTCCGTTAGCGATGGCATTTCGCACATCTTCAAAGTTTACTTTGGCAGCCATCATTTTGTAGACATCAACTGCGACTTCCACTTCTTTTTCTTGCGCGCCACGAATGTCTACCTGTTTGATTTGCTCTAAATCTTCAATTTCATCTTCTAAAAACTCTGCATATTCTTTGAGCTTTTCAACAGGACGATCTCCTTTAATATTGATGTTGAGAATAGGCGTTTCTTCAGAAATGTTCAAATCAAACACATTTGGTTCTACTTTGGCACCGTTGAAGGTTGGCCAGTCTTCTCCACCTTTTTCCGCATCAACCTTGTCCTTAATTTTTGATTTGGCTTCTTCAACCGTAATATCTTCGTCAAATTCAACAATGATAATTCCGTAATCTTCTTGCGACGTAGAAATTACTTCTACTACGTTACTCACGTTTTTAATTTGATCTTCTAGCGGATCAATTATCAGTTTTTCAATATCCTCGGCTGTATTTCCAGGATATAATGTACTGATGTAGATTTTTGTTTCCTTTATTTCGGGAAAGTTTTCTCGCGGCATGCTAAAGTACGCAGACAGTCCAAGTACTAAGAGCAATCCCATGATGATATAGATAATTGTTGGATTATCTATCGCCCACGAGGATAATTTAAATTCCTTGTTAATTTTTTTATCTGACATTGGTCGCTGTTATTTTTTTGTTAGAATCGTTACTTCTTGTCCTCCATTTACACTTCGTGCTCCTTCTTGCACAACTGCATCTCCATCTTTGAGTCCGTCAATTACTTCTATATAATCTCCTTGTGTTTTTCCTGTTTGGATTGGTGCAATTTTGGCTTTAGCAGTTTGTCCGACAATGGAATCTGCAATAAAGACATATTGTTCTCCTTGGGCATTTTCTGAGATTACATTTTGTGGAATCAGAATTGCTTTCGGGTTGGTGTAATCGTTAATTTTAAGTTTTGCTGTTAAATTAGGTTTGATGTTTCCATCTTTATTAGGTACTGCAATTTCTACTTTGAAGGTACGATTGTTTGGATCGATGAAATCTCCTGCTTGGCGAATTTCAGTGGTCAGTTTTTTTCCTAATACTGGAAAAAACACTTCCACTTTTTTTCCTTTCGTTACACTGGTTAAGTATTTTTCAGGGATTACAGCTTCAATGTACATGTCGCGTAAGTTGACAATGCGAATTAATTGTGATTGTCCTGCTGCAACTACGGAACCTTGCTCAGTAATTACATCGTCAATAACACCTGAAAAAGGCGCTCTTACGGCCGTTTTACTCAATTGTGTTTTTAATTGATCTACCGCTTTTTGTTGCGCTTTGTACGCAGATTCTGCTTGTAAAAATGCAATTTCAGAACCAATTTTTTGATCCCATAATCTTTTTTGACGTTCGTAAGTTGTTTTTGCTAAGTCTGCCTGAATTTGCAATTGTGCTACTTGCTGACTGACTCCGCCATCATCAATACGTGCTAAAATTTGTCCTTTGGAAACACGTTGTCCTTCTTTGACAAAAACTTGTTTTAAGATGCCACTAAATTCTGGTGTGATGACAATATTCTTCTTGGTATCTACACTTCCTTGTAATTCTAAATAGTGATTGAACACACTGTCTTTTGCAGCATAGACTGTGATAAATGTTTTCTTTTTTGTTGGATTAATTTCTTCAATCGCATTTGAAATCTTTTTAATTTCCGCATCAAGTGTTGCTTTTTCTGCTTTCAAAGCATCTCTTTTTTCTGCGAGCTTTTCTACATTCTTTTCGGAAATTAAAGTATCGACGTCTTTCTCTTTGCCTCCACCACAGGAAACAAGGATGAGTAGTACTGGCAGAAGAAGGATATGTGTTTTTTTCATTATGATTGATTTTTTTATTTTTTAGTGTATGTGTTTATCAGTTTATGAGTTTAGCTGTGATTTTCGCAATGCATTTAACATTCTACTAATTTCTTCTATGTCTTTTCTAAATGATTCATATTGATCTTTATTGATGAAACTCAAATCATATGCTATAATGAGTTGATTTAGTAATTCCATTAAAGAAGCATATGCTATTTCTGTAAATCTTGCTTTGTCTTTTGTGGAGTTTTTTCCTGTACCTTCAGCGATGTTTGAAGAAACAGAAATACTACATCTTCTTAGTTGACTCACAAGTCCGAAACGTTCTCTTTCAGGAAATTTTTCTGTGATTTTATAAATGTGTACAGCCAAGGTTTTTGCCTTTTGCCAAACATTCAACTTTTCAAATGAGAACTCTTTCATAATACTAAACTCCTAAACTATATACTAATTCGTTTGATTTAAAATAGTTTCTAATGCTGCTTTTTTGTTGATAACATCCAGCATGGCTTGTAAATATTCTTGTTGTGCTGCGTATAATTGTGTTTGTGCTTGACGCAATTCAAAACTTGAGCCGACACCTTCAAAAAACTTGACTTCATTTTTTTTCTCAATTCGTTCTGCCAGTCCTAAATTTTTCTTTGAAGTTTCGTATTGCTCTATAGATAATTGATAATCACTTTTTGCGGAAGCAATTTGAAATTTTAATTGCTGCTCTACTTCTATAAGTTCATCTTTTGATTTTTCTAAATTGATTTTTGCACGTTGTGTAGAAGCACTTCGTTGGAAGGAACTGAATATAGGAACGTTCAAATTAAATCCGAAGGCTGCTGTTCCAAACCAGCGTTGTTGTCTGTCAAAAAATTCAAATGAGTTTCCATTTCCATTGTATCCACCAGTTAAAAAACCAGACAAAGAAGGCAATGCTTTGCTTTTTTCCAATTTTAATAACAACTCTTTTGATCGTGTATCATTTGCCGCAATTCTATAATCAACAGTATTGGTTACATTGTCTTCAATCAGTAAAATAGAAGGTGCAATGTTTTGAATGGTCAAAGCTTGTAGTGAATCTGTGAGTTGTGTATCGTTATTCAAATCAATTCCCAAGGTAATATTGAACATTTTATATGCAAGATCGCGCAGTCTTTTTATGTTGCGCAGTTCACTTTCTATTCCTGCCAAGGTAATTTCTAGTTGTTCTACATCTTCTTCTTCCGTTAAACCATTTTCATAGATTTTTCTGGTTTCGTTCAAATTTTTCTCAAGTGTAATTCTATTTTGGTCTAAAATAAGGACACCTTCTTCTGCAATCAACACATTCCCATACGCATTAATCACTGCTTTTCTAATTTCCAAATCTGTTTTTTCTTTGGCATTCTGAGAAATTTCTAAAAATACCTTTGCCGATTGCAATCCTACTAAGTATGAACCATCAAAAATTAATTGTGTCAAGGTGACATTGGCATTCATGGCTTGTTGTGTTCCAAACACCACAGGAATAAATTCATCCTGTCCAGGAGCAGATGGAATCGCATCAATCACAGGCAAACTGCTTAGATCGTAAAAATCTTCCAATTGTCGAATTTGATTGAAAGGATCAAACGCACTTGCAGGCAATAACGAGACAGGTTGCTTTAAAAAGTTTTGATAATCGATTACGGCATTGATTTGTGGTAATCCGGTAGCGGTAGTTTCCCATTTTTGCTTTTCAGCAGCATTGATGTCGCGTACAGCATTTTTAACAGCTCTGTTATTTTCGAGCGCAAATGCAATAGCTTCGTCTAGTGAAAAACTTTCGGGGATTTCTTGATTCTGAGCCCATCCGAAACTCAGAAAACATAAACTAAAGATATATATTAGTTTGTTACGCATGTTATGATAATTGGTTTGTTGTTATACATTCATGTAAGGTTTCTAATCCTTTAGGTGTGCAAATACCACGCAAGTGATATTCTAAAAATTGTTTCCTATGGATTCACTAATGGATCAATTTTTAGAATATCACTTGCGTGGTATTTGCACACCTAAAGGATTAGAAACCTTACATGAATGTATAACAACAAACCAATTATCATAACATGCGTAACAAACTA
>JBCCLS010000151.1:0-7367 GCA_039026835.1 Bacteroidota bacterium
CCATTTTTAAGTGCTTTGGTAGAACTATCTTGAATGGTTGGTCCATCAGCTAAAGGGTCACTAAATGGCAAGCCAATTTCAATCATATCAACACCACTTTTTTCCAAATCTTCAATCACACCTACGGTATCATTCAAACTTGGATATCCTGCCGTAAAGTAGATGGATAATAGTTTTTTATCTTCCTGTAATTTTTGGTTTATTCTGTTCATGTTCAATAGTATTTTTTTGTATTCCTGCGAAGGCAGGAATCTATATCGTTTTAAATAGTATTGAGCTTTTAGTACTGAGATGTTCGTTTTATCTTGTCTCACATCTCAATACTCATGACTCATCACTAGAGTTTAAAATATTGTATATACGTATTCAAATCCTTATCGCCACGACCGGATAAATTCAAGACTACGATTTCATCTTTTTCAAACTTTCTCATCTCAAATACAGCCAACGCATGCGAGGTTTCTATAGCAGGAATAATGCCCTCTAGTTGCGATAATTCCAATCCTGCTGTCATGGCTTCGTCGTCTGTGATAGAGATAAACTCAGCGCGTTTGCTTTCGTACAAATGTGCATGCATTGGACCTACGCCAGGATAATCCAATCCAGCAGAAATAGAATACGGTTCTGTAATTTGTCCGTCTTTAGTTTGCATCAACAAGGTTCTACTTCCGTGAATAATTCCGTCTTCTCCCAATGCAGAAGTTGCGGCACTTTCACCAGAGTGCACACCTTTTCCAGCTGCTTCTACAGCAATCAAATTGACCCGTTCATCATCTAAATATTGATAAAAAGCTCCTGCAGCATTGCTTCCACCACCTACACATGCAATGACATGGTCAGGGTAGGAGCGACCTTCTTTTTCTTGTAATTGCCATTCGGTTTCTTCAGAGATAACAGCTTGAAAACGCGCTACCATATCTGGATACGGGTGTGGTCCTACCACAGAACCAATGATGTAATGTGTGTTTTCAGGATAGCTGATCCAATCGCGAATGGCTTCATTGGTGGCGTCTTTCAACGTTCTACTTCCTGACATGGCAGGACGAACCTCAGCGCCTAACATTTTCATACGGGCTACATTGGGTGCTTGACGCGCAATATCAATTTCGCCCATATATACAATACATTCCATGCCCATTAAAGCGCAAACCGTAGCGGTGGCAACTCCGTGTTGTCCGGCACCAGTTTCAGCGATGATTCTGGTTTTTCCCAAACGTTTTGCCATTAAAATTTGTCCAATAGTGTTGTTGACTTTGTGTGCGCCCGTATGGTTTAAATCTTCTCGTTTTAAGTAGATTTTAGTATTGTATTTTGCCGACAATCGTTCCGCATAGAAGAGCGGTGAAGGGCGACCGACATAATCTTTCAGTAATTGTTTGAATTCTTTTTGAAAAGAATCTTCATACATAATTTCCAAATACTTTTGGCGTAATTCCTCCACATTTGGATACAGCATTTCAGGAATGTACGCACCACCAAAAGTGCCGTAATATCCTTTTTCGTTTACATGATATGTTTTTTTCATCGTTTTAATTTTTATTCCCGAGTGATCGGGAAACTTTTCCTATTTCTTGTGTGATGCTGAATCGAGTTCAGCATGACGCTTATTATCCTTCCTAACTAATAATACTTTCTTTAAACTCTTTTAACACTTCAACATTCTTTAATCCGGGAACAATTTCAAATTTACTATTTACATCCAATGCATAGCAATATTTTGAGGCATTACTTTTTACAAAATCTGTTAATTTTGTGATAGTTTCTAATCCAATACCGCCACTTAAGAAAAATGGTTTGGTCGACGGATAGTTTTCTAATACTTTCCAATCAAACGTAACGCCATTTCCACCTGGTAATTTTCCTTTTGTATCAAACAAAAAATAGTCAACACACGCTTCATATGGTTGTAATCGCGAAAAATCAAATTCGTCCTTAATTGAAAATACCTTGATGATTTCAATTTTATGCTTGAATTCTAAAGAACATATTTTGCTTAATTCTTGACAAAATTGACAGCTTTCGTCCCCATGTAATTGTACAGCTTGCAGATTATGCAATCGTATTTTCTTGAAAATTTGATCGATCTTAGCATTCACAAACACGCCCGTTTTTCTAATTCCTTCTGGAATTTCAGGAATCACCGTATTAAAATAGCGCGATGATTTTTTATAGAATATAAAACCCAAATAGTCAGGCTGAAGCGTACTCACAGCCTGCATATTGTCTTCATATTTCATTCCGCATATTTTGAGTTTCATAACAAAACTTGTTTTGTATTCCTGCGAAGGTGGGAATCTATTTGATACTTACTTTTTCATGGATTCCTGCCTTCGCAGGAATGATAAATTATTTTAATTTACGAATAAACTCCAACGCACTTTTGCCTGGATTGTCCGTCTTCATAAAATTCTCTCCAATCAAAAAACCTTGATATCCATACGGTTGTAAATCTTTGATTGCTGTTACGGAACTAATACCGCTTTCCGAAACTTTTACAAAATCATCTGGAATATGTGTGGATAATTCTTTGCTGATAGCTGTGCTGACTTCAAAGGTTTTGAGGTTTCTATTGTTTACGCCCAACATATCCAACGAAGGCATGATTGATTTTTGTAATTCTTCCAAATTGTGAACTTCTAGCAATACATCTAAGCCCAAACTTTTGGCTGTTTCTGATAAGGTTTTGATTTCTTCTCGCGTCAATACTGCTGCAATCAATAAAATAACATCGGCTCCGTATGATTTTGCTTCTATGATTTGGTATTCGTCAATGATGAATTCTTTACGTAAAATAGGGAACTGCACACTGGCTCTTGCGAGTAATACATCGTCAAGCGAACCGCCAAAATACTTTCCGTCAGTCAACACAGACATGCCGCAAACGCCAGCATTTTCATATCCTGTAGCAACATCGTACACACTAGCACTTTGATTGATGACTGCTTTGGAAGGCGAGCGTCGTTTGAATTCTGCAATAATTCCTGTGTCACTTGCTTGCAATGCAGAAGCTAACGAAGAAGTTTCACGACCAAATAATGTTGAACTTTCCAACAATGAAATAGGAACAATACTCTTTTTAAGTGCAACTTCTTTGTGCTTGTCTGCTATAATTTTGTCTAAAATTGTCATATTTATTTTCCGCGAAAGCGGTAACCTTTTAATTTTTGTTCCCGAGAAATCGGGAAACTTTTTTATGTTTTTCTTTTTTATGTGATGCTGAATCAAGTTCAGCATGACGCTTATCAGCGACTCAACTCTTGTAACTTTTTCAATACTGCCAAAGCTTTTCCAGATTGTAAGGACTCTTTGGCGATTTCGAAACCTTCTTTGGCTTCCAAACCTTTTACGGTAGCAATCGCCATTCCTGCATTTGCACACACGACATTGTTTTGCGGATCGGTGCCGTTGCCTTGTAAAATATTGGTGAAAATTTTTGCTGCGGAAGCTACTGTATCGCCACCGTAAATATCCGCTTGTGCATGTTGTGGAACGCCAAAATCTTCTGGTGTGAGCATTTCTTCAGATTGATTTCGAATGGCTTTAGTAGCACCTGTTAATGAAATTTCATCGTAGCCATCCAACGCATGTAAAATGGTATAGTTTTTATCGGTATTTTGGTATAAATAGCCATACATACGTGCCAGTTCTAAGTTGAAGACACCAACCATTTGGTTCTTAGGAAACGATGGATTTACCATTGGACCTAACATATTAAAGAAGGTTTTGACACCTAATTCTCTACGAATGGGCGCTACATTTTTCATTGCCGGATGAAACAGTGGCGCATGCAACACACAGATTCCTGCTTTTTCAATACTATTTTTTAAGAAATCGACATCATTGGTAAATTTGATACCCAAATGCTCCATCACATTTGAAGATCCACTGACCGACGATACGCCGTAGTTTCCATGTTTTGCGACGTGTACACCTGCACCTGCTGTAATAAAAGATGCTAATGTTGAAATATTAAACGTGTCTTTTCCGTCACCACCAGTTCCGCATAAATCAATAGCGTTGTACTCAGATAAATCAACAGCAATACACAATTCCAACAATGCATCACGGAATCCTTTCAGTTCTGCTAGCGTAATACTTCGCATCATAAAAACCGTCAAAAAGGAGGCAATCTGACTTGAATTGTACATACCTTTCGAAATATCGACCAATACTTGTTTGGCTTCTTCTTCCGAAATGTTCTCGTGGTTGATGAGTCTATTTAGTAATTTTTTCATTTGTCTTTTTTTAGTATTGAGGTTTTAGTATTGAGAATTGAGATAATTTAAAATTCAACATTCAACATTCAAAATTTATAATTTAAAGAGAAATAGATTGCCAAGTCGCAAACTCCTCGAACTGACATTTGATACAATCTAAATACTCACATCTCAAATTTAGTTTCTAACCCAATTTTCTAACATCTGCTTTCCGTGTGGCGTGAGTACTGATTCAGGATGATATTGCACGCCTCGAACATCATATTCTTTGTGTCGTAAAGACATGATTTGTCCGTTTTCATCATACGAAGTTGCTTCCAGACTTTCTGGCAATGGACTTGCTACAATCCAAGAATGATACCGCCCGACTTCAAAGGTTTTTGGCAAGCCTTCAAATAGTGATTCATCCGAAACAGATAGTTCTACATTGGTTGCTACACCATGATATACTTGCTCTAAATTGGTCAGTGAACCTCCAAAGACTTCTCCAATGGCTTGCTGTCCCAAACACACACCGAGAATGCTTTTGGTAGGCGCATATTCCGCAATGATCGGTTTTAGCAATCCTGCTTCATCTGGAATGCCCGGTCCTGGCGAAAGAATGATTTTTTCATACGCATCCACTTCCTCCAACGTCAGCTGATCGTTTCTTTTGACAGTCACATCACAATCCAAATCTTCCAAATAATGGACAAGATTATAGGTGAAGCTGTCGTAATTATCTATGACTAATATTTTTTTCATTTTTTTTCTTTTAGTATTGAGGTTTTAGTATTGAGAATTGAGACGAGTTTTACTCATATTTGGTCTTTTATTGAGACAGATTGCTTCGGCTGCTTAAAGTGACTTTAGTTATTAATTCGAAATTCAAAATTCAAAATTCAAAATTAAAAAAGAAACAGATTGCTGCGTCGCAAACTCCTCACAATGACGTTTGATACAATCTCAATACTCACTACTCATATCTCATTTCTATTTATTTTTTCAAATTGTTCTCAACTGCTCGATCTTACAATAGATATTAATTCAACATTTAACATTCACAATCCCTAAATTGTTTCAGCAATTTCGAGTGCTGTGTTCAACGCTCTAAGTTTGTTATACACTTCTTGGTTTTCGTTTTCTTCATTAGATTTTGCTACAATTCCTGCACCTGCCTGGTAATGTAATTTGTGGTTTTTACTGAGAAAGGTTCGAATCATAATTGCATGAT
This sequence comes from Bacteroidota bacterium, assembly GCA_039026835.1. Taxonomy (GTDB): domain Bacteria; phylum Bacteroidota; class Bacteroidia; order Flavobacteriales; family Flavobacteriaceae; genus Kordia. The sequence goes on from JBCCLS010000151.1 coordinate 5,431, forward strand.
TAAAGTTTCCGTGGAAGTCCATAAATCCTATCGCGCCACCGTAAAAATCGCGATTGGAAGTTTCGTATTTTTCAATCAATTGCATGGCTTTGTGTTTGGGAGCGCCGCTCAATGTTCCCGCAGGAAAAGTATCGGCTACGACTTGCATGGTTGGTACTTCCAAATGTTTTTGCGCTGTTACTTTGGAGACTAAGTGAATGACATGCGAAAAGAACTGCAATTCTTTATAAGTTTCTACTTTTACTTGATTTCCGTTGCGACTTAAATCGTTTCGAGCCAAATCGACCAACATAACGTGTTCGGCATTTTCTTTTGGATCGTCAAACAAGCGTTTTGCAGAAGTGGCATCTTCTTCATCATTTCCAGTACGCTTAAAGGTTCCGGCAATGGGATGAATTTCAGTATGGTTGTTTTTTACAACCAATTGCGCTTCTGGTGAAGAGCCAAAGATTTTAAAATCGCCATAGTCAAAATAGAACAAATACGGCGATGGATTGATGCTTCGCAACGCGCGATACACATTAAATTCGTCTCCTTTAAATTTTTGAATAAATCGTCTCGATAACACTAACTGAAACACATCACCGCGAAAGCAGTGCTTCTTCGCCAATGCCACATTTTGTTTAAACTGCTCGTCGTCTAAATTGGATTCGCGTTCACCGTCAATTGTAAAGTTGTACGTGGTAAAGTTTTTGGAGTGCAGTAAATGTTCAATTGCAGCAATATTGTCTTCTTTCTCATAACAATGCGAAAAAATGTACGCTTCGTTTTTAAAATGATTGAATGCAATGATATTTTGGTAAATTGCATAATACATATCTGGAATGTGGAGCGATTGTTCTTTTTTAGAGATTTCTACAGATTCAAAGTAACGAACAGCATCATAGGCAATGTAGCCAAACAATCCACTGTTGATGAATTTAAAATCGTTTTCATCAGTTTCAAACTGTTGCGAAAACTCGTGAATTAACGCTGGGACATCTGTTGTAGCTGTAATAGGTGTTACGTCTTTGGAGCCATCTGGAAATTCGCGCGTAAGCGATTCATTTTCCACCTTAATACTCGCAATAGGATTGCAACATACATACGAGAAACTGTTGTCGCTGGCATGATAATCACTACTTTCCAAAAGCAAACTATTTGGGAATTTATCCCTAATTTTTAAATACACGCTTACCGGCGTAATGGTATCTGCCAATATTTTTTTATAAGTAGTTTTTAATGTGTACATAGTTCAATTTTTTATCAAAAAAAAAGACTTGTCGTGATTGACAAGTCTTTTTCTATATCTATTGTTTGTAAATAGGGACTTAGCTCACGATTCTGAAGTTCGTAAGTTCCACCACCAAATATTTATAAAGCGTATTTTCATTTTCTTAATGTTGATACAAATATACAAATCAATTTTTTGAATCAAAAAAGATTTTTTAATATTTTAATTGAACTGCTAAATCAAATTCATCGCTAATTGCTTTGTCTTTTAATCCGTCAAAGAACGAAGCGGAACCGTATTTTATTCCAAACTTGGTACGATCTACTTTTAATTTTGCTTCAGCCATATTGCTTTCCATTTCAATATCAAAAGCTACACGCGATTTACTTCCTTTAATCGTTAAATCTGCTGCCACTCTGTATATATTGTCATCAGTTTCTACTACTTTCTTAAAAGTTAGGTTTGCAGTTGGATACTTTGCTACGCCAAAGAAATCATCTGACTTTAAATGTCCGTCTAATTTTTCTTTTCCACCACCACTTAAATCTGTTGTGTTGATACTTGTCATGTTAATGGTAAATGTTCCTCCGGTTAGTTTCCCGTCTGTAAATTCTAAAGTTCCTTCTTTAAAATCAATGGTTCCTTCGTGTTGACCTGTTACTTTGTAACCTGTCCAAGTTACCTTACTTTCTTTTACGTCAATTTTCTTTGATTGCGCAACTGC
>JBCCLS010000152.1:0-7349 GCA_039026835.1 Bacteroidota bacterium
CCTTCTTGTCCTTGAAAACGACTTTGCGTATACCGACCGCGCACCAATGCACCCGAAGCAAACAAAGTGGTGTTGCTATTTTCGCCAGGCAATGTTGCGGTAACGCCCACGCCTTGTACTTTTTTCTGAAAGCGCATAAAATCAGTAGTTGTATTGGCAAGATTTACATCTCCTGCACGTACTTTCCAGCGTTTGCTTTCTAGCTCAATAAAAACCTGATCAAATTCGTCTAAACGCTGTGAGTAGCCACTTTCCTGAATAGGAATATTAGCATCTTGAATAGACGCACGAAGCGTTATATTTTCTGAGATTTTTCCAGAAATTTGCAAATCGAGTTCTGAGTTGAGCACAGAATTTTGATTGTTTCCTAAAGTGACTCCGCGTGAAATGCTTCCCGACGTATTCAAACCGTCAAAAAGGCGTGTGTTTTTAGGTTCTTTATTGGATCGGAGTGAGACAATCTTATCAATATCAATGGCATTTTCAACAATGACACTTTTATTAAAGCCTGCATACTTTTTGGTTAAAAATTCTGGATATTTTGTATAGCTAACGCGAATGGAATCCGTGGTGATTTTTGCCAGATCTAAATATAAAATTGCTTTGGTGAAATCGATTCGGTAGGCAGTTGAATCAATGATCTGATTCTTTTTGTCAGCCACTTTAAACTGAAACGGATTGATACTGACCGAATCTAGCACAATAGAATCTTTGACAGCTACTTTTTTGATACGACGGTTTTCTGTTTGTCCCTGCAATTGCACAGTGAAAAACAATCCGATACAAAAAAATAGAAAGAGTGACTTCATCTACAACTAAACTAATTCCGATCAAAAATATTTTAATTTTTGCAGTAAAAGAAGCTTTTTCTTAGAAGTGTACGAGTTTATGGAAGATTCGCTCTGCTTTTAGACTTGTTCCCGGAGCTTGAGCTGGACTTGATTCAGAATAGGCAGGACTCTGTTAGACTTTTTGATACGTTATTGCGAACAAAGTGAAGCAATCTCTTACTAAGGTATCAATTTGATAGTTTGAAAATGTGTCAATGTATTTTAAAGGGAATTATTTACTTTATCAGAAACAGATTACTTCGTCATTTTTCCTCGTAATGACGTATTGAAGTTTTTTGTTTCAAAGTGTTCTCGATACATTTTTTACTACGTTTTACTCCGTAAAAAACACTCTAACTGACGTTTGGAGTTATATTTCGATTCAAAAAACAACCAAAAGCTAATACAAATCAACAAATAAACAAAAAGACAAATAAACAAAGCGCAGCGCCCCAACACCTAAAACCCAACACCCAGCTCCTGAGCCACAAACTCCTCACAAAACGCTTTAATTTGCTCCCTAGACTTCTTAAACGAATTAAAAATCTGCATTTCAGAACCTTTTGCTTTGGATGGATCGGTAAAATTTTGATGGATGCGTTTGGCATTTTTACTAGGAATGTATGGACAGTTTTCTTGCGCATGATCGCACACAGTGATGATAAAATCAAAGTCAATTTCCAAGTATTCTGAAATGTTATTCGAGGTATTGTTAGAAATGTCGATTCCGTCCAATTTCATAATGGCGACCGCTTTTGGATTGACGCCATGCGTTTCTATGCCAGCACTGTAAATGTTGGCCTTGCCTTGGGTAAAATGTGTTAAATACCCATCTGCCATTTGACTGCGACACGAGTTCCCAGTACAAAGTACAAGTATATTTTTCATCATGTATGGTAGGTTGTAATAGTTTGCAATACAGTTAATCTTGTATGCGCGGCATATTTCGATTATCTATAATGTGCAAGAAAAATAATATTATCTTACTATAAAAGTAAATAGAAGAAAAATTCTTTACTGTTAAACTGCTTGTATTTAACAATAACATATTGTAAAGTTAACAAATACAGGTAGCGTTATTTTTGACAGTTTACCTGAACTTTGACAAAGAAATCATTGATTTTACGGCGATATTGGTTTAAAATATCTTGATCAATTGCGTAAAATGTATTCTTTCCTTGATGTTTTTGTTTGAGCAGTTTAATGCGTTTTATTTCCGAAAGATGTTGAGAAACCGTAGGTTGTGCCAGTCCAGTTGCATTGACCAAATCGTTACAATTGCAATACTGATTTTTGCTGATATGCTGAATGATTGCAACACGTGCGGGATGCCCCAAAACTTTTGTGATTAAAGCAGTTTCATTTTGGTAATCGTCGAAGATGTGATTTTTTGTGAGGCCCATAACATAAATTGTAACGCGATATTACAATAAAGATAAAAAAAAGCCAGAAATTTTTCTAGCTTTTGTCTCTTAGTTTCGTCAGAAAGAAGTTGTTGCTATTTTCCAAACAGTCGTTTGAAGAAGCTTTTTGTCTTTTTTGAAGCCTCTTCCAAGGTTTCTTTGGCCTCTTCTGAGAATTCTTCCAAGCGTTCGCCAGCTTCTTCTGCAAATTCGCTTACTTTTTCTTTTACATCCTCAAAAACTTCCTTGGCTTCTTCTGAGAATTCGGAAAATTTATCTTTTGCTACTTCTTTGTATTCATCATATTTTTCTTTGGCTTCATCCGCAAACTCAGATGCTTTTTCTTTTGCATTTCCAAAAGCTTCCTTCGCATCTTCTGCAAAATCAGCTGTTTTTTCTTGTGCTTTTTCCGAGAATTCGGAAAATTTTTCTTTGGCTTCATCGGCAAACTCAGTAGCTTTTTCTTTGGCATTTTCAAAGGCTTCTTTGGCATCTTCCGCAAAATCGGCTGTTTTTTCCTGAGCTTTTTCTGAAAATTCTGAGAATTTTTCTTTGGCTTCATCGGCAAACTCAGCAGCTTTTTCTTTTGCATTTCCAAAAGCTTCTTTGGCATCTTCTGCAAAATCACTTGCCTTTTCTTTGGCTTTATCAGCGAATTCAGACGCTTTTTCCTTGGCGTTGTTCAATGTGTCTTTGACTTCGTCTCGTATTTCTTCTGCTTTGGTATCTCTGACAATTTTTGCCTTGTGTACTTCTGCGTTGTCTTCTTTGTTTTCGGGAGTATTCTCTTTATGTTCGTCCATAGTTGCTTTTCTTTTGATGCTTTTTAATTAGTTTGCTGTGTGAAGTATTTGTTACAGTTTCGTATTGAAAACTATTTAAACGCTTGATCAATGGGTTCCCAAAGTTCAATTTTGTTGCCTTCCGGATCGAGAATCCAGCCAAATTTTCCATAACTGTATTCTTCCATTTCACCGACTACTGTCACGCCTTCCTCTTTCAGCACTTTTAATAATTCTACCAAGTTTTCTACACGAAAGTTCATCATAAATTGCTTTTTACTTGGCTCAAAGTAGTTGGTGTCGTTGGGAAAGGTACTCCATTGTGTGGAACAATCATTGCCTTCTTGATCTTTCCACCAAAAGGTACAACCGTATTCATCGACAGGCAATCCTAAATGTTTTCCGTACCAATTTTTCAATCCTTTTGGGTCTTCTGTTCTGAAGAAGAATCCACCTAAACCTGTGACTCTATTTTTCATCTGTTTGATTTTTTTGATTTTCTGAATGTTCAAAAAGTTGTATGTATTCTAGTTAGCTGTTTTTGTAAATTTTATGCTTCCTGTTTGTTATACAATGCCAAAGCGGAGAGCAGCGAAACAATAGTTCCGATCACCAACATGATCATAAGTGTCACAAAAAAGATAAGTATTGAATTTTCAAAGACTTCACCGTGTTTTATGATTGCCGCTTGCGCGAGATATAATTCCGTTTCTGTTAATTTTTGTGCTTCTAGGACGGTAAATTCATGATCAATATACAGTTGTGCAAAATTAGGATGGATGTTTGTGATGTATATTGCATCAATCAATCCGAAAGCAATGGCTGCAAACGATGCGATTCCGAATCCTATCACAAAAGCTCTTTTAAATTCTATTTCGCCTTCCAAATCGTTGTTTTTAGCATACATCACCCCGAAATAGACAAAAGATAAGGAAGCCAACATGGTTAAATATCCCACAATTCCATGTGTTTTAAACGCCAGTGCATATCCAAAATACAAAGCCGCCGAAAAAAGAATAGATGCTAAAATAAAACTATACATTCCATATGTGAGCACTGTTTTATTCATTCCTGTATTCATTGATAATGTGTTGACTTGCGTACTAAGGTACTAATTTCGATGTCTATGGCAAAAGCAAGTTATTTTGTGTACACTAATGTTTGGTATTATGAGATGTTACAGAATGTTTTATTTATGGCGATTTGGAGTTTTTGTCAAAAAGATTGTTGCCAAAGCAATGGAGACTATTTATTTTTTCGTTGTAAGGTCAATGCTGAAATGATAGAAATGACAATTCCTAAAATAAAAACCATCGCAAACATCAGCAAAGCTCCAAAAGATGCTGTACCATAGGTTTTCATCATTTCTGTTGCTTCTTCAATTTTGATGGCTTTTTCTGCTGCGCTCAATTCAGAAGCGTTGATACCATCAATTTGATAAGCTAAATATTGCTCAGGAAATTCGGGATTGACAAAGCTTACAAATACATAATCAATAATGGCAAAACCAATCGCGGCACATAAAGCAATGAGAATTCCGATGATAAATCCTTCTTTAAAATTGACAATGCCATTGTTTTCATGATCACGGTAATGTTTGATTCCAAAATAAATTGGAAGTAAGCATACGATCATGGTGACATAGCCTAAAATTTCTTGTGTGGCAAACGAAAGATTTTTCCCAAAAAATAAAGCAATAAAGAATTATACGATGGCAATTAGTAAGGCGCATTGTCCATACTTTCTAACAGTTGTTTTCATGAGTAGTTGTTTTTTTATACCAATTTATAACTTGAAATTATTGGTATGCGATTCATGGTTCAAAAGTAGCAGTGCACTCAAAAAATACACTCATACGAAAGTACCAATTGACTCATACGAAGGTAGTATTTTCAGGAAAATGGCAGTATGTGAAGCTCTTTTGCTTTTTGAATGGCTTGGGTTCGGCGTTTTACATCAAGTTTGGTATACACATTTGACACATGTGTTTTAATGGTACTTTCGGAGACAAATAGGAGCGAAGCAATTTCTTTGTTGGAATGTCCTTTGGCAAGTTTACACAACACTTCATATTCACGCTTACTCAAACCCAACGCGTCAATTTTTTGTATATCGATTTCTTCTTTTTGTGAGATATTTACGTGTGTTTTTCTTCGTTTGTTGATATACAATCCCACAAAGAAGAAGACCACTGCAATTCCAGCAATGATATATTCCAGCGAAGTATTTCCAGAAATAAGAGAATATTTACTCAGTTGAAATAGTATTAGTAATGCAGCAATTAATACACTAAATATGAAAATCGTTTTTTTCATTGTTTATGTTTAATGAAAATGCACTTTGAATTTATCAATGATGGTTTGCGCTAATTTTTCTTTGCTTTCTGCAGTCCAACCTGCTACATGCGGTGACAACAATACATTTTCAGCTTGAATGAGATACTGAAACGCTTCGGGCATTTGGTTGTCTTGAAATAGATTTTCAAACGAACTTTTTTCATATTCCAATACGTCCAATCCAGCACCTACTATTTTCCCTGATTGCAATGCTTCTACCAAATCTTGCGTTACGACACTTTTGCCACGAGCCGTATTGATGAACCAGAAATTGTGCTGAAATTTTTTGATGAAATCTTTGTCAATCATATTCAGGGTCAAAGGTGTTTGTGGTGTGTGTAAACTCAGCACAGTAGCACGTTGTTGCAGTTCGGCTAGTGAAACTTGTGTGGCGTTTTTATCGCCAATACCTTCTTTTAAATCGTGAAAAATCACCTCAACCTCAAAACCGCGTAATTTTTTGGCAAACGCTTTTCCCATATTTCCATATCCGATAATGCCCACAGTGTGTCCGTCCAATTCTACACCACGATTTTCCTCTCGTAACCATTTCCCATCACGCACTTCACGATCTGCTTTGTTGAGTTTGTTGAAGAGTGATAAAATCATTCCTAACGCATGTTCGCCAACGGCATTGCGATTGCCTTCTGGGGCAGAAATCAGCTTAATGCCTTGTTGCTCGGCAACATCACAGTCAATATTTTCCAAACCTGCACCGACACGCCCAATGAATTTTAAATTAGTTGCTTTTGCGAGAAATGCTGCATCAATTTTGAAACGACTCCGAATGATAAAACCGTCGTAGTTGTGAATTTTAGCAGCGATTTCTTCCTTGGAAGACGTGTAATCTTCGTGATTGGTATGTCCGAGTGCTGCAAACTGTTCGAGAAGCAGCGGATGATTTTCATCGAGATGTAAAATGTTCACGTGTTAGATTTTTGGATATTCTGTTTGTGTTTTTTCATGGACAACATCGCCTGTATGTGCCGTGGTGAGTTTTTCAAAAAGTAACAAATGTACTTCTTCGTCATCTTTGGTAGCTGGACAATGTTCTACACCTTTGGGCACCACAATAATTTCACCTTCTTTCACGGTGACTGTTTTATCGCGAAATTTCATGTACAAAGTTCCTTTTACGACTTGAAACAGTTCGTCTTCATCCTCGTGTTTGTGCCATACAAATTCACCTTGAATTTTGGCAAGAATCACTTGCATATTATCAACAGTAGCAATTTGACGTGGATGCCATTGCGTGTCTACAAGTTTAAATTTTTCTTTGATATTGATTGCATTCATGCAACGAAAGTACGAGATTTTACGATGTCTTCATCATAATGTTGAAAACAAAATCTTCTCTTCCGATGGTAAATGATTGTGTATGATGCTTGTGGAAGTTGTTTGCTTTGTAGAAGTTGAGTGTATTTTCATCCGTATGCAACTCTTTGATCCATACACGCTTAATGCTGAGTTTTTCAATTTCTTCAAAGAAATCTACTTTGAGTTGTACGCCATTTCCATTATGACGATAATCTTTTAGAATGTATAATTTTTGAAGTTCCGCAGCTTCATTATAATCTGTATCAGGAACGGGAGAATCTTTTTTTAGCTTCGCATAACCAACAGGAAGCGTATTTACATAAGCAATCCAGTATATGTTTTCATTCTTTTGAAGCGAAGCAGCTATTTTTTCCTCTGAAAAGTTTGTGTCGATGTATTGTCTGAGACTAAACTCGGACGAAAATAAATTACTAAAAGACTCTGAAAAATTAATTTTAGCTAATAATGAAATAAATTTTGCATCAGCAGGAATTGCTTTGCGGATAGTATGATTTTCCATAGCTTTTTCTAGAATCTTTTTCGGTAGTTGTTTTGTATTTGGCGCCTTTTTGTAAGTAAACGGTGTAAAAAGGAGATTAGTATTTTGAATATTGATAAAGTTTATGAATTAATATCATATGATACAAGTACTATCACTTGTAGCGCAAGTGATAATACTTA
>JBCCLS010000153.1:0-7330 GCA_039026835.1 Bacteroidota bacterium
ATACTACCAACAAAACATATATAATCCCGAAAGGCTCAACAGTATTTGTTGAGCTTTTTTTATGAATTTAGTTTTTCGTGTACATGTAAAACTATTCTGTATCTTTTTGACTTGATTCTATTTCGAATCAACCTAGAAAAATGTTTCACGCTGAAAAAAAGTATATTTAAAAATTGAATAGTACTATATGCAATCGTTCCGATTCTCCTCTCTTACTTTATCTTTTGGCAAAACACTCGTTTTTTTCTGCATCATGACAAGCGTTGTAGCTTATGGTCAGACAGGAAAAATATTTCACGAAACCTTTACCAAACAAGACGGTTTGGCATTAGATCAAATCAATGCGATGGCTTTTGACGATGACGGATTTTTGTGGCTCGGAGGAAGTCGTCAAGACAGTAGAATGATTATTGGCGAACGGAAAAAATTAGCCTTGCAACGTTTCAATGGACAATCGTTTCATTCCATTCCACTGCCAGATTTTGAAGATCCAATCATAGAAGTAGCGCAATTACACAAGCGAAACGACGGACAATTTTACGTACTGATTCGTTTTGCAAAGCATTCAAAATTAATCCTTTTCAATCCGGTGACCACCAAATTTGAAAAGATTAATTTTCCAGATGCCATCACAAAAATTTCTAGTGTGTATTCGTTTCAAAACAAACATTACATGCTCACACAAAAAGAAAAAATCATAACGCTGCAACACATTACTGACGATTTGCAGATTGCACCCATTTTTAGTTTTCAACATGATACAAAACGCATCTACACGCTAGATAATGACACGCAGTGTATTCCACTAAAAGAGTTTTGTATTATAAGTGACGATAATCTCCCGGTTCAATTTGTAGATTGGAATGGCAAACAACTTTCGTTTACAGAAGATAGTTCCCTGCAAAAGGAAAACAACAAAATAATTACAAAATACTACCTAGACGAGTTTATGTTTGTCGATGACAAGTTGTATACATTTGTTGAAAATAATCCGAAATTGTATGTCATCAATCCCACAGAAAAAAATATTACACGTAGCGCACAAAACATTCAATTGCCCAACACACATTTAAAAGTATATACGGATCTCGAAGGAAATACGATAACGCTGGCAGCACACAAAAACACGTTGAGCTTGTATACGTTGGGAACTACTAATTTTGAATCCATTTACCAATTTGAATTGGATAAAATGGCAGCCATTCGAGCAATTTCGAAAAATCTGCAGAAAGACATTTGGATTGCCACAAACGGGAAATTGCATTACATCAAATTTCCCAACACAAAAGTCACAACCTATTTAGATTCGCTGAGTTTGCGCACAATTGTTCCAATTGATGATACACACTATCTCGCAGCAACAGAAACCAAAGGTTGGTTTACCGTAAATACAAAAACAAACGCTGCAACACCTTATGAATTGACTGAACAAGGAACTACATTTTCGCCATATGCTACGCGTAATATTTTTACAGAAGATGATGTCATTTGGAGCAATTCGGGGACGAATATTATGAAAATTAATACCAAAACGCGTGAAGCAACACTATTCAAACACTATCCGATTATTTGCTTGGAACGCCCAAACGACAGTACTATTATTTATGGCACCAATGGATATAATTTGATGGAATTCAACACGAAAACCGAAGTACATTCTCCACTACTTCAAACCGATTCATTATATATTTATGACTTGGAAATCAAAAATAATTTGGTTTTTGCAGGAACTGACAAAGGATTGCTGACGTATCATCTTACAACAAAAAAACATGCTTTTTACGGGAAAGATCAACTAGAAGATTCGTTTCTGTTAATGGTTGATTATGATGAGAAATTTGGCTTTTTGGCAGGTTCACGATCAGGCACTATTGTAGCGTTTGATGCGGATACACGCAGTTTTACTACAGTGTATCAAGACGATTTAAAAGCGGGAATTGCCACAATTACTACGAATAATTCCAATTGGTGGATTAATACCTTTAACGGTGTGGTATTGTTTGATCCAAAAACAGGAACTACAACTCGTTTTTCAGAAAAAGATGGATTCAGTCATTACGAAGGCAATCGCTACAGTGCGTTAAAAACTGGGAAAGGAATTTTTATGGGAATGATTGCTGGACTCAATTATTTTGACCCAAATGAGATAAATATTGCGCAAAATTCGGCTTCGCTTGCTTTATTAAAAGTGCGACATTACAATACAAGCACCAATACGTTTGAAAATCAGTATGACAGAACCTATTTCAACGATGACTATTCCATTGAATTGCCAGCGGAAAATACAGCTTTGGAGTTAGATTTTGGACTGCAACATACAAATGCAGTCAACACAAATGCAACGTACAAATATCGCCTAAATCAAAATGATTGGATTGATTTGCGAAATCAGAACAGTTTGCAATTTCCAAATTTGGCAAGTGGCAATTATGTACTTGAAATTGAAGCCTTTGACTATTCAGGAAGTAAAATTGCCAATCCGCTTCAAATCAACATTACAAGTCGAAACTTCTTTTACAAAACTTGGTGGTTTTTATTGTTGATGATTTTGACTGTCGTCGGATTTTTAGTGTGGCGATTGAAACAACTACAGACTCGAAAACGGTTGCAAGAACAGTTTGCCTACGGATTGATTCAGTCGCAAGAAGAAGAACGAAAGCGCATTGCCAAAGAATTGCACGACAGCATCAATCAGCAATTAACATTGATCAAAAAGAAGGCACAAAACTCACAGCAGACCGAAATTACCGAACTCACGCACAACACGTTAGAAGAAGTACGCGCCATTTCCAGAAATCTGTATCCGCCTCTATTGAAACAACTCGGATTAACGGAAAGCATCAAACAACTCATTGTGGATTTGGACGAAGAGCATGAACTTTTCTTTTCGGAAGAAATTGACAAAATTGACGGCTATTTTGACGAAGATGCTACCTTAAATTTTTATAGATTTATCCAAGAATGTATTACCAATGTGTTGAAGCATGCAAACGCCAAAGCCATTGCAATTTCTATAGAAAAAGTACACAAAGAAATCATCACAACAATTCGTGACAACGGAAAAGGATTTGATGTCGCTGAACAAAAAAAACAAAACAGTTTGGGTTTAAAAACCATTACAGAACGCATCAAAATTATGAACGGCACGTTACAAATTGACAGCGAAATTGACAAAGGCACTACAATTACCACTATAATTCCGATACAACATGGCAATTAAACTCATCATTGCGGACGATCATCCGATGCTTTTAAAAGGCTTACACGAAGAATTGGTAGCACACAATTACGATGTGTTGGCAACGGCACAAAATGGTACAGAAGCATTGGACGTTATTCTAAAACACCAAGCAGACATTGCAATTTTGGATATAGAAATGCCGCTGTTAAATGGTTTTGAAGTCATCAAAAAATGCAAAGAACAAGGATTGAAAACGAAGTTTATTTTGCTCACATCGCACAAAGAAGCGCGTTTCATTTACAAGGCCAAAAACCTCAACATTTCTGGCTATTTATTGAAGGACGAACCGTTTGAAGAAATCAAAAAATGCATAGATGCAGTGCAATGTGACAAAACCTATTTCAGCGCGACATTCAACGACATTTTTGATACACAAATCTCTCCTGAACTCAAAAAATTAAAATACTTATCACCGTCTGAGCGCACCATTATCCGATTGATTGCGCAAGGAAAAAACTCCACTGAAATCTCAGAATCGTTATTAATTTCCGTACGAACCGTTCAAAAACATCGTGCTAATATTTTATCAAAATTAGACATTCCCTCAAGTTCGGACGCATTGACTATTTGGGTACAGCAGCATTTGGAGTTGGTACTTTCTTTGTAGGTTTTGGGTGTTGGGTCTTGGGTGTTGGTTGTTGGTTGTTGGTTGTTGGTTGTTGGTTGTTGGTTACTGAAAATTACTTTCTTATGTCTATTTTGTGATACGTCATTGCGAAAGTTTTACAAAAACTTGTGGCAATCTGTTCATTTCAAAGACAAATCCTGCAATGATTTAGGCAGATCACCGCGCTTTACTCGTGATGACGAATCGAACTTTTTATCAAAATCACTTGCTTCTGTGATAGAAATTAAAATCACGTTTCAATTCATACAAAACAATTCGTGCATTCGTGACCAAAACACACTCCAAGTAGATTCCAACCTACATCTCGACTACGTTCGATGAGACACTAAAAATGAAAAATTAACAAGAAAGCAAGCCCAGAAAATCCTAAAACACTCACCTACTCACCTACTCACCTACCAAAATACTAAAAGCGAAGCGCGACCAAAATACAAAGAGCGAAACGATCCAAAAGGCGAAGCCAATACCAAAGCGAAGCGTGACCAAAATACCAACAGGCGAAGCCAAATCCAAAGCGAAGCGCATCTAAAAATCTAACAGCAAAGCGGTCTAATATCTAAAAGCGATAGCAAGTCTAACCATCTACGTAGGGCTACGTATTTTTTGCACATCCTACGCATTGATTGCCTAATACATATTGAATACTTTGCAACCTAAAGTAGATTTCCCCTAAATCACCTAAAATTCAGCCATTTGGATTTGGGTGATCAAACATTTCAATATGATGAAAACAAAATTGCTCACCTTCCTTTTGTGTATTGTTGCATACACAATAAACGCTCAAACAACATACACATACAATGGTTCTGGAAACTGGACAACCGCCGCGAATTGGAGTCCGTCGTACCCAGGAACTACCATTACTGGAAACGTCATTGTTACCGGAAATGGAGGAACGGTAACCATAGATGAAGACCTTACTGTAAGTGCTAATGCCACACTTACGTTTAGTTCGGGTGTTACTTGGGTGCATCCATCTTCTGGCTTAATAGATCATGGCATTAGTGGACATTGGATTATAGATACAAACACCTCCATGACCTTTACAAACTCAAGAGTTTTTACTAGTATTAGTGGAAGATTTACCAACAACGGAACATTGAACTCAAATGGATTACTTTTTGGTCATCAAGGACTATTCACTAATAATGGAACTTTGAATTTAAATGGTGGAAATGCTTCTCGATTTAACATGAATGGTGCTAATGCTAGATTCATCAACAATGTAACAGGCGTCATAAACAATTTCGCACGAATTGCCAGCTCAGGCCTGGGTGTTGATCAAAATGTCTATACCAACTATGGGACTTGGATAAACAATAACAACTTTAACATTCTAACCACAGTTAGTGTTAGGGGTACTATTCATAATTATGGTTCCATGACATTTTTAAATAATGCTGTATGGAAGAATAATGGTAATTGGATAAATTATAATGGAAGTCAAATAAATATGAGTACTAGCAGCTCATTAGAGAATACTACTGGTTCAATGACCTTTAATGACGGCGCCTCATTTACAGCAAACACAGTAACGATTACCAACAATGCACCAATGACACAAAATGCAGGTGCAACGTTTCAAATTACAGGAAATTCTACTTTTGATAACAATAATAATTTAAGTATTTACGGAGCTGCGTCGTTTGGTGGCGGTGTCAACTTTACGAATTCCGCTACCGGTGAACTTGATATTTTAAATGATAATAGCAATCCAACTTTTGGACTTACTTCAAATGCGATCATCACAAATGGCGGAATCATTAAAAATCAAGGGCGCTTTAATGTGAATGGACTCATCAATCAAAATAATGTATTTGAAAATAAATTGACAGCTGAATTAAATTTGAGTGATGTATTGAACAATGCTGCTGCGCTTTCCAATGAAGTCAACGCGACTATCAACATTTCAGGTTTTGGGAATTTGACGAATTCATCCTCATTCGGTAATTTTGGAACGATTGACAATCAAGGAACCATTCAAGAAGTATCTCTTATCAGTTTTGAACCTAGCGGAATACTCACAGGAGCAGGAAATCACATTCAAAATTCAACCAACAACGGAACGATTTCGCCAGAAACTGATAGTAATATTTTTGGAAATTACACCTATCAAAATGATTTAACAACCAACAGCAGCACTACATTTGACATAGATATTAGCGGCACCGCAACTGGATTTGCAAACGACAAGATTGATATTAATGGATTTTTTGTGATTGCAGGAACATTAAACGTGAATTTACCCTTTGGAACTGCGCCATCTAATGGCGATACATTTACTTTGTTTACATACGCAGATCATCTCAACACATTTGCGAATGTCAACTTACCTGCATTACCATTTGGATTAGAATGGAATTTAGATTACGGAACGACTGCAATTACACTTACTGTTGGATGTATTTTTTCGGGTTCGCGCATCTATGTAAACACAAATGCTACGGGAGCAAACACAGGAGAAAGTTGGACCGATGCGTTTACATCACTTCAAGATGCGATCGACATAGCAAATACCTGTACGATTCCTGAAATTTGGGTAGCACAGGGAACGTATTATCCTTCGGCACATCCTAGAGACGTTACCTCTGGAACATTAACCGACAGAGACTTTACATTTCATCTAGTAGATGGCATCAAAATGCATGGCGGTTTTACAGGAACAGAAACTACACTTTCCGAACGTGATTTTATAAACAATCCTACTATTTTATCAGGCGATATTGGTGTACTAGGAGACACTAGCGATAATGCGTATCATGTAGTCTCCTCATTTAACGATGCCAATACAACCGTTTTAGATGGCTTTAGTATAGAAAACGGTGCTGGTGGCAGCACGTTTAGTGGAATTCAGTCTGAAGGACAAAACGTAGAAGTTTTTTCAGGTGGAGGAATCATCAACAAAAATACGGCAACTATATATGAAAATTTGATCATTCAAAACAATCAAGCAATAAGTGGTGCAGGTATTTTTAATGATACTTCTAACATCACTGCCAACAATATTGCATTGATCAATAATACAGCAGCTTCTGACGGAGGCGCGATGTCTTTCTTTGGGTTTTCTAGTCCAGTACTACAAAACATACTCATAGCAAACAATACAGGTTCCACGGCAGGTGCCATTAATCACTTTCAAGCGACGCCTACGTATAACAATGCTACTTTTTATAATAATGTCAGTACAAATAGTTCTAATCCGCATGTAATTTCAAATTTTTCATCTATACCAACATTCAACAACTGCGTCACGTTTGGCCAACCGTTTGATTTTTCATTTACAAGCGGCGGTAATGTACAAGGTTCCAATAATTATACGAGTCAAAACCCAACAGAATATGGTTCTCCTGCTGGATTTACACATCTTACCGTTGATCCTTTTGTAAATAGTTCAGATATAAATGGCGCTGACAACATATTACGAACCGCCGATGATGGTTTGGTAGGCTTGTATAACAGTG
>JBCCLS010000154.1:0-7321 GCA_039026835.1 Bacteroidota bacterium
ATTGATACTGTTCACAACGGGATATTTATAAATTATTTTTTACCATTACCCATCAGTAAAGTAAAAGAAAACAACATATTATATTTTGGAACAATTATTCGTAAAAAAGGTGTGTTGGAATTGGCAGCTGCGTTTAATAAAGTGATTGAATCAAATCCAGAAGCGAACTTGACATTATTAGGAAAAGATGTAGTAGATATATTTGACAATGTTTCTACGCTGCAACTTTTCTATGAAATCCTTTCTGAAAAAGCCAAAAAACAAGTCACACATGTGCAGCAAGTCCCGCACGAAGAAGTAAAAACCTATTTAGAAGCAGCCGCTGTAATTGTATTGCCGAGTTTTGCAGAAGCATTGCCAATGACTTGGATTGAAGCAATGGCATCAGCAAAACCATTGATAACTTCGGATGTAGGTTGGGCGAAAGAGGTCATGATTCATGATCAAACAGGCTATACAGTTTTTCCAAAAAATCACGAATTATTTGCGGATTACATGATTGAATTATTACAGAATAAAGACAAAAGAGAAAAATTTGGCGCTAATGCTAGAGAAATAGCGTTGGAAAAATTTGATATCATGGGAAGTATCTTAGAAAAAAATATAAAAGCATACGAAGCGGTAGTATCCAAAAAATAAAGCAGAACAAAGTGCTTACACATCATTCATACAAGACTAATGATTCAAAAAGTAATAAAAAAGCTAAAAAAACGACGAAAAAAATTTCAAAGCCATCCTTTGATTCAAGGGAATGCCAATGGCGCGTTGTTTCGATACATAAAATTTAATATCATACAAACCATCAGTCCTAAAAATCGCGTATACAAGTGGATTCATGGATTAAAGTTTTATGCCAAGAAAGGAGATGCAGGCATTGTATCAAATATTTATATCAAACTAGCTGATTATGAAGATTCCATGTTTGTCATGAAACATTTAGATGCAACAAGTCTATTTGTAGATGTAGGAGCAAATGTTGGACATTTTACTTTATTGGCTTCCGGAGTAGCTAAGGCAAAAACCATAGCTATTGAACCGATTCCTGTTACATTTGAGAAATTGCAAAAAAATGTACAACTAAACAAATTAGAAGACAAAGTACAGTGTGTCAACATTGGATTGGGTGAGGAGGAAGGCACATTAAAATTTACCAAGGGTTATGATGTCATGAACAGAGTTGCCTTAGAACATGAAAACATACCAACGATTTCCGTCCCAATACAACGCTTGGATGATGTGTTGGCAAACGAACAGCCTACATTCTTAAAGATTGATGTAGAAGGTTTTGAATATTTTGTACTAAAAGGAGCCGATGAAACATTACAAAAGCCATCGCTGAAATACATATTGTTAGAATTTAATAACTCTGGAGACAAATTTGGAATTTCAGATGAAAAAGTCTTTGATTCTATAACTTCTTATGGGTTTAAACCTATTTCGTATGATGTTGCCGCGGATACAGTTCAAAAGCAATCAACATTCAGAACTGATAAATTCAATACTATTTTTGTTAGAGAATCATAAGAAACATGAAATTTACACTCATCATCTGCACATACATGCGTCCGAAACCTTTGCAAACCTTATTGCAATCGGTGGAAACGCAATCTTTGTATCCAGATGAAATTTTGATTGTTGATGGTTCTCAAAATAACGCTACTAAGCAAATGCTAGATCAGCATGCATTTCAAAATATCATCTATTTTAAAGTAGATGATAAAGATCGTGGATTAACAAAACAACGTAATTTTGGAATCAAAAACGTTTCTAAAACAAGTGAAATTGTCTGTTTTTTGGATGATGATACGATTCTGGACACAGAATACTTTGAAAACCTCATCGGAACGTATGCTACACATCCCGAAGCGCTTGGCGTAGGTGGTTTTATTACTAATGAGATTAGTTGGACAAAAATTACGGAGCAAACACACCCTTCTGCAACATCTTTTGTCTATGACGGTTGGTTTCGACCTGAATCAGTACGTTTTCGATTGCGTAAAAAATTTGGTTTATTGGATGATACCAAACCTTGCTATTTACCATCCTTTGCGCACGGGCGGTCTGTAAGCTTTTTACCGCCGACAAATAAAATATATCCTGTGGAACTCTGCATGGGCGGTGCTTCGTCATTTAAAAAAGAAGTTTTAGAAGCAATCAAATTTTCAACCTATTTTGAAGGCTACGGATTGTACGAAGATGCCGATTTTACTTTGCGCGTTTCCAAACTTGGACATTTATATGTAAATACCGCTGCAAGACTTGAGCATCATCACGATGCTGCTGGTAGACCCAATCAATATAACTATGGAAAAATGGTGGTCAAAAATGGTTGGTATGTGTGGCGAGTAAAATATCCTAAACCGAGTATAAAAGCACGTTTCAAATGGAATGCAACAGTGTTACTCTTGGCATTTCTAAGATTTACGAATATATTTACCCAATCACAAAAAAAAGCAGTATGTACAGAAGCTTTGGGTAGATTCGCAGCGTGGTTTCAACTTTGGTTTCAAAAACCGAACATACAAGATGACACGATTAAAAATGCTGCAAATTGATATGAATTTTCTAATTGTCACACACGTATTGCATGCTCAAAAAGCATCAGAATATTTTGCCTACGCGCCGTATGTGAAGGAAATGAATCTGTGGTTAAAATATGTAGACAACGTTACGATTGTTGCGCCTTTGCAGCGCAACAAGGAAATTCGTCCCATTGATATTGCTTACAAACATGATGCTATTGACTTTAGACCAATTCCTGCGTTCAATGTGTTAAATATAAAGTCTACTTTACAAACACTGTTAGTCTTACCAATCATCTTTTTCAAAATCATAGGCGCAATGCGAAAAGCCGATCATATTCATTTGCGTTGTCCCGGAAATATCGGTTTGATTGGTTGTGTAGCTCAAATTTTCTTTCCTTCAAAGATAAAAACAGCTAAATATGCAGGAAATTGGGATCCCAACAGCAAGCAACCGTTGAGTTATCGATTGCAAAAAAGAATCCTCTCCAACACATTTTTCACCAAAAATATGAGTGTGTTAGTCTATGGCGATTGGAAAAATCAAACAAAAAATATCAAATCCTTTTTTACCGCAACCTATCGTGATCATGACAAAGAAGAAGTCAAAAAACGTACTTTTGAGGAAACCATTCGTTTCAGTTTTGTGGGTTCTTTAGCTCCCGGAAAACGTCCGCTACTGACGATTCAAATTGTAGAAGCGCTCAAAAAGCACAATTATAACGTACAATTGGATATTTTTGGTGATGGCGTCAAACGGAAAGAATTGGAAGCATATATTTCAGAAAATCAGTTGGAAACATTTGTAACGTTGCATGGAAATGTAACTTCAGAAGTCATCAAAGAAGTACACAAATCTGCGCACTTTATGATATTGCCTTCCAAATCGGAAGGTTGGCCAAAAGTAGTGGCAGAAGCTATGTTTTGGGGAAGTTTGCCAATTGTGACTAAAATTTCTTGTGTGCCGTACATGTTGGCGGAAGGAAATCGTGGAATTTTAATTGAACCAAATGTAAACGATGCAGTCACTGAAATTGAACAAGTATTGCAATCGCCAAAAACATATCAAGCAAAAGTAGAAAAAGCGGTGGAGTGGAGCCGAATCTATACACTTGATACCTTTGAAACGGAACTAAAATCATTGCTCTAAATGGTAAAAGCATACACAGACTTACAATTATTATCGAAATATCCGAAAGCGGAAAAATTTCCACTCATTGATGTATTGCTATTTGACGTCGAGAAACGGTTTTTAGAACTTCAAAACTATTACGAACTTATCAATACCTTTGACGAAGCACAAGTCGCGCTTTTGCCTTTTTCTTGGAATTTCTATGTGAATCAAAATTTGCAAGCAGAAGCAGAACGCTTTATTGACGCATGTCATGCAAAAAAATTAAAAGTATTAACTTATACTTCTGGAGATCAAGGTGTAAGCCCGACACGAAAAGATGTGTATGTGTTTCGAAACAGTGGTTATAAAAGTAAAAAGCTGAAAAATCAAATTTCGTTTCCGGCATTTTTCAAAGATCCGTTGGTGCATTATATTGAAAAAGAAAATCATCAACTGCGTGTAAAAGAAGCACAACCTATAATTGGATTTGTGGGACAAGCAACGCCAAATTTGTTGAAAGCAGCAAAGGATATTGGTTTGATTCTCTATCGAAATTTAAAATTTCACTTTGGTAAAACTCATTTGGAACCGCAACAATGGTTTGCAGCACCGTTTATGCGCTATAGATATTTGAAACGATTGGAGAAGCATAAAGACATTAAAACCAATATTATATATCGTCAGCGTTATCGAGCAGGTGTACGAAAAAATCGTTCGATTGATAAGACAACCTATGAATTTTACGAAAATATCAACGATTCGGATTATATTTTCAATTTGCGCGGTGCGGGAAATTTTTCGGTACGATTCTATCAAACCTTAGCCTTGGGAAGAATTCCTGTCTTGATCGATACGGATTGTTTGTTACCTTTAGAAGGAATAATTGATTGGACGCAGCATTGCATCCGAATTCCGCAAGGAAAAGAACACGAAATGGAAAAACGATTGTTGAATTTTCACAAGAATTTGACACAAGAACGATTTGAAGAAATTCAAAAAGCAAATCGTAAACTTTGGGAAGAATATCTCACTTTATCGAGCTTTTTTGTGCAAATTCACAATCTTATAAAAAATGATGCATTATGAAATAGAAAATGTTAGTTGAAGTGACAGTGTTGAAATTAAAAAGTTGGTTTATTGAAGTTGTTCTCGATACAAAATTCTTTTACTTTAGCTTCGCTAGGTATTTTCAATCAAAATATATTTTGCTCTCAAATAATACTCGAACTGACGTTTTGGAATCCTAAATTAATACTAACAAACAAGCGAATAATAAATACACAAAAAAACAAAAAGAAGTTTAAAAGTTTACAGGTTTATGTGTTTAGACTATAAAACAACAATTCATAATTTAAAATTCAACATTCAACATCAAACGAAATAAATATAAAATGTAAAACCACAAAATTTTAAACATAAAAGTACAAAAAACCTAACACCCAAAACCCAACACATGAACATCCTTCAAGTCATAGATACACTCGAAACTGGCGGCGCTGAAAAACTTGCAGTCACGTATGCAAATGCGTTGGTGAGTGAAGCAGAAGCTTCGTTTTTGTGTGCGACCCGAAAAGAAGGTGTTTTGAAAAATCAAGTTTCGGAGGAAGTTGGCTATGTTTTTTTGAATCGGAAGAAAACTTTGGATTTTGGCGCAATTAGGCATTTGAAAGCATTCATCAAAGAAAATGAAATCACGATTGTACACGCACATGCGACTTCGTTTTTTATTGTGTTTTTGACAAAATTGATCTATCCAAAATTTAAAATGGTCTGGCATGATCATTATGGAAATAGTGAATTTTTGGCTGATCGGAAAGCATTTGTAATTAAAATAGCTTCCTATTTTATGAATGGCGTTATTTCTGTGAATCAGCGTTTGAAAGATTGGGCACAGAATAATTTGGCAGTTTCCAAAATTTTGTATGTATCTAACTTTCCTGTAAAAAGTGAAACGGTTGTTGCCACAACTAATTTACACGGAACTGCAGGAAAACGCATTGTTTGTTTGGCGAACTTGCGTCCACAGAAAGATCATTTTAATTTGCTTCAGGCCTTTGAAAAAGTAGTTTGTGAAGGTTGGACTTTACATTTGGTAGGAAAAGATTTTGAAGACGATTATTCGCGTCGAATCAAATTGTTTATTCACGATCACAAATTGGAAGATCGCATCTTTGTATATGGAAGTCGGGAAGATGTATCCAATATTTTACACCAATGTGACATTGGCGTGTTGTCTTCCGCATCAGAAGGATTGCCGATTGCGCTCCTAGAATATGGATTGCACACATTGGCAGTTGTTGCTACGGATGTCGGCGAATGCAAACGAGTTGTTTCTGACGAAACGAAAGGTTATCTTGTCCCTTCGAAAAATGATGTGTTACTCGCGGAGAAACTTGCTTTTTTAATGAAACATCCGAAGGAACGTCTCGCGAAAGCGGAACAATTACACACACACATACAAGAGAATTTTTCACAAAAAGCAATCATACAACAAGTACTTAAATTTTACAGCGAATTGTAAATGGCAACACATGTAACATATATGACCCAACAAATGGAAATGCTAGGGAAATCCATGTTTCTCAAGTGTACGATGTTTGTCATTCTCATTTCATACTTTTACAATGTAGCGGTTTTTAATTACAGTATTACAGGAAACAATGAGTTGCGTTTGTATGATTTTGTGGGACTTGTAGTGTTGTATCTATTTTACGAACATCGCACTTTTTTACTGTGGTATATCAACCAAAAAAAGTATACGTATTATTTATGGACCTTCATTAAATGGAGCATGTTCATGATGATTTTCACGTTTTTTATTAGTTATTTGAACGGACGATTGACGTGGATTTTGCGGACAACTTTGTTCATGTATCACTTTTTAATTTTCTACTTTTCATTTGTCTTTTTCCTGATTTTGATGCGGCGTGGAAAGATATTGCGACAGTTTGTGTACTTATTTATCATTTTGGTCATTATTGCTTCCTTGGTCGTATTATTTCAACATTTTGGAATTGTGCCATATTTGTGGAGTGAACTGGATAGAAAAGCATATGGAGGATTTCTTTCCGGAACGTTAGGACCCAATAAAATTGTATTGGGCATGTTTATGTTTATCTCATTAGTCACATTTATCGGTGTGTTTTTGCAGCGAGAATTGCGCATTAACAAACTCATGTTGATCGCAGGAATTCTCTTTGCGATTATTGCACTAGGATTGAGCGGCTCGCGAACAAGCTATGTAGGCGTATTGGTGTTTTTGGTGTATTTCTTTTTCCGTGCTACGGGAAAATTTATTTATATGGCGATAATTTTAGGAGCCGGATTTTTTGTAGTTTCTTATTACAATGCCGAAGTTTTAACCATGATCGAAGATGTGGTCAACGGACGTGTATTCAACAAAATTTCGGATCCGACATTGATAGCACAAGGCGATGTAAATCAATTGTATGAAGATTTGGGCTCTGGGCGAAAAAATCTGTCAATACGCTACATTGATTATTTACTTACCAATATATATGTGATGCCGTTTGGTTCTGGATTTAATAACTTTATTTTAGTAGGTTCCTCAGCGCACAATATTTATTTAACACTGATTAATGAAGTTGGTTTGCTCGGTTTGTTCTTTTACATACGATGGTTAATCAGTTATTTTCCATTACAATACAATCATTTTAAGTTTCTG
>JBCCLS010000155.1:0-7307 GCA_039026835.1 Bacteroidota bacterium
GGATGCGTCTTTTTTAAATATATCCTAATTTGATCATTCACAACATAAAAAAACAGTCTAAACAAATGCTTTCTTTTTGATTCGTCTTCGCGAGAATTTTTCTCATTGAGCATTTTAACTTTCCTAAATATAAGCTAAACGAAATGAAAAATTCGTGTCAATCTTGTTCAAAGTATTAGTCATAGTTTTCTTAGAATGAGATTACCGCGCTATCGCTCGTAATGACGAATCAAACACTTACAAACTCATACACTAACCTACTCATCTACCAAAATACCAAGAGGCGAAGTCAATATTTTAATGTACTAATTTGAAAATATAGCAATATGTCAATGTCATTCAAAGAACATTCTCCAACTCACTAACTAAAATACCAAGAGGCAAAGCCAATATTTTAATGTTCTAATTTGAAAATATAGCAATGTATCAATACCATTCAAAAACACTCTCCAACTCACCAACTAAAATACCAAGAGGCGAAGCCGATACTAACAGCGAAGCGATACCAAAGCGAAGCGTGACTAACAGTAAAGCGATCTCAAAAAAATACGTACCACTACGTAGTATCTACGTATCATCTCTTATTTCAAAAAATAGACTTCTCTCCTACCTTGCCAAAGATTTAAAAATAAAAATGAAATGAAACTAACAACTAACATATGTACCGCTATAGTATGTATCTTTTTTGGACTCCAACTCACACAAGCACAGTGCGATGGAAACAATGATATCATACAATCTGATGGCGGAAGAAATTATATTTTAAATACCGCAAATGGATTTTTAAGTATAGGAAATTCGTTTACGGCAACTTGTTCAGGTCTTATAGACGGTATCTCTTTTTGGACTGGTGAAATTCCGGGTACAATTGGAGGTGTTTCTATTACAGTAGAATTATATAGAAATCCTTTTAGTAACAGTCGTGTACTATTGGCTTCAAAAACAAACGACATTTCGTTTTCAAATAGCACAACTCCGCGAGAAAACTATTTCTCATTTGAGAATGATTCTCAATTGGTGTCTGGAACATTGTATGGTTTCCGAATCATAATTAATGACAATAACCAACCAATGCAGGTAAAACTCAATTCTCCAAGCAATCCAAATCCATATGCAGGTGGACGCCAGTTTACAAATAATTTTGAACAAACACCCTCCACTCAAGACCAAGATCTTAGATTTCAAATACACTATAGAGATCAAGTTTCTCCAAATGCTAATTGCCGAAACATAACACGTATTTTAGGCGCTAATGGAACCGTAACTATTACCCCAAACAACATCAACAATGGCTCCACTGATGCAGATTCTGGATTGGCTTCTTTTACAGTATCTCAAAGTATTTTTGATTGTGCTAACATGGGAATCAACACTGTCACTTTATCTGTATTTGATCAAAATGGAAATTCATCAAGTTGTCAAGCTACAGTGACCATTGTAGACGAAACACCGCCTGTACTTACGTGTCCAGATAATATCACGGTATTTACAGATTCAGGAACTCCTGCTGTGGTTAATTATGCTGATATCATATATGAAGAATGTACTGCAGAAGCAGCCCCTAACGGATTCAGCTTTTTAGCGGCTAAAAATGGAAAAAGCTATTTCCTATCTCAAACGAAACAACCTGCACCTATAGCATATTCATTGTGTCAAGCACTAGGAGGACATCTAGCAACTATAGAAAATGAAGAAGATAATACTATGATTCGAGCAGCAGCCAATGCCATCGTTAATACAGATCCAATATTAATTGGCTATAATGACCTAGCTTCCGAAGGTAATTTTGTTTGGCACAGTGGGTCATCAAGCACCTACACAAATTGGGCTAGCGCAGAACCAAATAATAATCTAAACAATGAAGATTTCACAGAAATGAGATCTGATGGTAAATGGAATGATTTTTATGGTTTAGAAATGAAATATTTTGTCTTGGAACTCACTCGAGTAAACATTACTCAAACTAGTGGTTTGCCTTCTGGCGCTACTTTCCCTTTAGGAATCACTACAAACACCTTTGAAGTTACAGATAATTCTGGCAATACAGGCACCTGTTCATTTACTGTTGAAGTTGCTGAGAGCGCTAAGGTAATACATGTAAATGCAGCCGCTGCAACTAACGGAAATGGAGAAACTTGGGGTACAGCCTACAAATATCTTCAAGATGCGTTACAAGATGCCAATAGCAATGCTAGCAACTTTCAATCTGTTGAAATATGGGTAGCCGATGGCGTGTATTATCCAGATGAAGACGAAGCTGGAAACGTTACCAATAACAACAGAAATGAAACATTTGCATTACAAGATAAAATAGTCCTTTTAGGTGGATTTAACGGAACGGAAACCTCAAAAGACCAAAGAAATCCAGCACAAAATATCACTATTCTAAGTGGTGATATTGGACAAGATGATACCAATACTGATGGCAATACTATTGCTGAAGATGTCAATGATATCATAAATAACAATAGTTTTCATGTCGTGACAAGTACTAATGCAGATACTACAGCAATGATAGACGGATTTACAGTAACTGCTGGAAACGCTGGGAATCAAAACGGAGGTGGAATGCTAATCGTTGAAGGTTCGCCACAAGTGAATCAGATGCACTTTATAGGAAACAGAGCAAAATTTGGAGGAGCTATGTATGTCATTGACAGTTCTAGCAACATTACAAATACAAAATTTACAGCGAATACGGCTACTAGTGATAGTGGTGCGATAGAGATTACGGAACAGAATACAAATGCAAATTTAAACATAACACTTACAAACATACTTTTTACCAATAATACTTCAGGAAATGATGGAGGTGCCTTGAGTGCATTTGGTTTTTCATATACGAATGTACGCATTTCAAATGCAACTTTTTATGGCAATTCAGCATCAGGAAACGGAGGCGCTGTATATTCAAGATTTTCAGATCGTATTGATATCAAGAATAGTATTTTTTACAACAACACAGGACAAGATGTGTATTTCATTGGGAATGATATTTTCAATGTGTCGAATAGTTATTTACAAGAAACGTATGCATATCCAGGAGGTAGTAACAACTTACAAAATCAACCAGACCCGTTTGAAGATGCCGCGAATGGTGATTTCCAACTCAAAAATCAAAGCACAGCCATTGACGCAGGAGACAACACTGCGAATAGTTTAACACTTGATTTAGCTAACAATCCAAGAACGTATGATGATACGTTTGTAACAGATACAGGAATTATTGGAAGTGGAACGGCTGTGATTGATATGGGAGCCTATGAACGACAAGAAAATTCTGCAGAAATTATTTATGTGAATTCAGCTGCTGCATCCAATGGAAATGGAAACAGTTGGGGAACCGCCTACAAATACCTTCAAGATGCGTTACAAGATGCAAGTAGCAATGCTAACACCTTTCCAGCAATTGAAATATGGGTAGCAGAAGGTGTATACTATCCAGATGAAGACGAAGCAGGAAATGTGACCAATAACAACAGAAATGCAACATTTGCATTACAAAGCAAAGTAACTCTTTTAGGAGGATTTAACGGAACAGAAACTTCAAAAGATCAACGAAATCCAGCAGAAAATATAACTATTTTAAGTGGTGATATTGGACAAGACGATACCAATACCGATGGCAATAACATTGCAGAAAACACCTCAGATATCATGAATAACAATAGTTTTCATGTCGTAACAGGTTCCAATGCAGATAATACAGCCATTATTGACGGTTTTACAATTACTGCGGGAGATGCAGCTACTAATAATGGTGGTGGAATGTTGATAGATACAGGTGCTCCCCAATTGAACCAATTATTTTTTATTGGAAACACTGCAAGATATGGAGGCGCAATGTATATGATTGACAGTTCTAGCAACATTACCAATACAACATTTACAGCTAATACAGCTTCTTCAGATAGTGGCGCGATAGAAATTACAGAACAAAATGTGAATTCAAATGTGATTACACTTACCAATGTACTTTTTGCAAATAACACATCTGGAAATCGTGGTGGTGCCATTGGAGCATTTGGAAATGAAGATCTTGACTTAAGTATTAACAATGCAACCTTCTATGGCAATTCATCACCAGGATTTGGAGGTGCAGTGTATGTTACCGTTTCAAATAGTATAGATATTAAGAACAGTATTTTTTACAACAATGCAGGGCAAGATATCTTTTTTGGAGGAAACGCATCGTTCAATGTGTCGTATAGCTATTTACAAGAAACTTATATATATGGAGCAAGTAACAATCTTCAGAATCAACCAAATCCGTTTGTAGATGCCGCAAATGGCGATTTTCAACTTAAAAATCAAAGTACAGCCATCGATGCGGGAGATAATACAGTCAATAGTTTACTGCTTGACTTGGCAGGAAATCTAAGAAACTACAATGATGCTTTTGTAACAGATACTGGAAATATTGGCAGCGGAAGTGCTGTGATCGACATGGGAGCGTTTGAGCGACAAGAAGATTCTTGCGATACTGATGTAAATAACGATGGTATTTGTGACAATGAAGATCCTATAGCGGTTTGTCAAAACATTTCGTTAGAAACTGGTTTTGGAGGAATTACCGTAGCAGGCGATCAATTAGATGGAGGTTCAACAGATAATATCGATGTCGCATCGTTTTTAATCAACGGGGAAACGTCTATCGATTTAACCTATGCTGATTTGGGAGATACGCAAGTAACCATCACAGTGGTCGATGGTGATGGCAATACCTCCGATTGTACAGCGACCATCACATTAACCTCTAATGTAACTTTTGATGTGTTCATAAGCGAATACCAACCTGTCGTGAACAGTCAAAACACAGAGCAACAAATTGAATTAACAGGAGCAGCAGGAGAAGCTTTTGCAGGAACACTAGTCGTCATTGAAGGCGATGTACAAACTGGAAATCAAGGTATAGTAATGGCTGCTTACGATATTAGCGGAACCTTTGATGCGAACAATTTATTAGTAGCTACCATCCCAAACATTCCCGATCCTACACATACCGTTGTATTAACAAGCACATTTAATGGTACTGTCGGTGTAACCAACGTTGACAACGGAGACGGAACAGTAGATACTTCTGATTTTGGAGTCATATTTGATGCGTTAGGGAGTTCTAATGCCGGTGTTTGTTGTCCAATAGATATCATTTACGGAACTGCCTTCGGAGGTATCGATTTAGCATATATTGGTTCGCAACCGTATACTGTTTTTAGAGAAGGTAGTACAGGCGATTTCTATCAAATATCACAAACTGGGATTATTTATGATAGTGCAGGAACTGTTACCAATGCATCTATTTTTAACACCACACCAACAATCAGTGGTACTTTTGGAAGCATTAATCCTTCACTATTGATTACTTTACAAGCAAAAGTATATCTACAAGGTGCGAGTTTAAATCAAAATGTTGGTCAAGAAAATCTAATGCGTGACGATTTGCGTGTAGCAGGATTATTACCTACGGCAAGTCCTTATGGAGATGTGTCAACTGATGCCATGACATTTGCTGACGTAGAACCTAATAATGCTATTGTCGATTGGATTTGGGTGGAATTACGTGATGCTACAAACAATACAACTGTAATTGCAGCACAATCTGCGCTCTTACAACGTGATGGTGATATTGTTTCGGTGGATGGTACTACTGCTGTAAAATTTGATGTGGAAAGCGGAAACTATTATATAGTGATTAAACACAGAAATCACATCGGAATTATGTCGGCAAATACAATTGCATTAAGCGCTATAGAAACTACCATTAATTTTGCTAACGGCTCAACACCAACCTACGGTACCAATGCACAAACAAGTTTTGGCACGCCATCAGGAATCATAGCCATGTGGGCAGGAAACGCAAACGATGATGGCATCATTCAATACTCCGGAACCAACCCAGATACGCCTAGTATCCTGTCAGAAGTACTAAACGATGCTGGAAACTTCCTTAATTTTCCAACCTATACAATCAGTGGTTATAACATAAAAGACATCAATATAGACGGAAACACACAGTATTCGGGTACGAGTCCAGATACACCTATCATATTGCAAAATGCTTTAGCGCACCCTGGAAACTTTCTCAACTTTAGTACTTATCAAATCATAGAACAATTACCAGAAAACGAGTAAAAGTAATGAGTTCTTAGTAGACAAAGTTTTAATACAACTACAAGGTTTTAAGAGGCGTATTTGATAAAAGATACGCCTTTTGTACGTATTGGTACGTACATAATGCGTGTCAGTACGTATTGAACCAATACACTTCTAGAAATATCTTGCTACATCAATTCTACTTTAAAAAAGAAAAATAAAACCGCCATGAAAACAATTATTTCTACTATAAGTATCTACTTAGCACTTAGCTTTTGTATTGCGAGTTATGCCAAAACTTCCGTAAACGTTCACAACAACATTGCAACTACAAAAGTCGCAGCAACAAATGATTTTGATACCACTTCATTCATCACTGTTTGGGAAACGACTACTGCTAATGAATCTATCACCATACCTACAAACTCAAGCGTAGTGTA
Source organism: Bacteroidota bacterium (assembly GCA_039026835.1). Classification (GTDB taxonomy): domain Bacteria; phylum Bacteroidota; class Bacteroidia; order Flavobacteriales; family Flavobacteriaceae; genus Kordia. Next base: position 6,534 of record JBCCLS010000155.1, read on the forward strand.
TGACTATACTGTCGATTGGGGCGATGGCACCATTGACACTAATGTTACAGGAGATGCCACACACACTTTCGCCACTCCGGGTACACATACCATCAAAATCAACGGTGATTTCCCGAGAATCTTTTTTAACAATTCAGGAGATCGACTCAAAATTAAAGAAGTTACCCAATGGGGAACTATACAATGGGGGTTAATGGCATCCGCTTTCAGAGGATGTGAAAATCTAGATGTTACGGCAACAGATACGCCTGATTTATCAAATACAAACAACATGACAAGTATGTTTTTTGGATGTTCTTCATTAGTGGGGAATGCTTCTTTTAATGCCTGGGATGTGTCAAATGTCAGATTCATGTTCGCTACGTTTTCACGATCAAGTTTCAATCAACCCATTAATAATTGGAATGTTTCCAATGTGACAAACATGCAACGAATGTTTTCACTAACCAATTTCAATCAACCGCTTAACAATTGGAATGTTTCCAATGTAGAAAATATGCTTGGAATGTTTCAAGACAATACCGCTTTCGATCAAAACTTAGGAAGTTGGGACATTTCTTCCGTAACAGATATGACCGACATGTTTCTGAATGGAACTTTGTCGATTGAAAATTATGATAATATGCTACTAGGTTGGGCAACTTTAGATACGGGTGAAACACAAATTCCAACAAACATAAACTTCAATGGCGGAAACAGTCAATACTGTAACGCAAATCTTTCACGTATTGATTTAATCAATAACTATAGTTGGAGTATTTCCGATGGTGGAAA
>JBCCLS010000156.1:0-7301 GCA_039026835.1 Bacteroidota bacterium
AGAAAAGCTTCATTAAACCAAAAAATCTTTAATTTTTATTATAGAACTAAAGTTTACATCACTTCATAAAAAAATCGCATCTAATTATAAAATATATTTTGCATTTTTGTACTGCTAAAAAATGTAAGACTATGCCAAGTATTTCTAATAAGGGAATTGCCATGCCACAATCGCCAATTCGCAAATTGGTGCCGTATGCAGAAGACGCAAAAAAGCGTGGTACAAAAGTATATCACTTAAATATCGGACAACCAGATATTAAAACGCCAAAAGTAGCGTTGGATGCTATTAAAAATAACAATCTGGAAGTATTATCATACAGTCGCTCTGAAGGTTCCGAAGAATACAGAACCAAAATTGCAGCGTATTATGCTAAAAATGATATTCATGTAACAGCTACAGATATTATTGTGACTACTGGCGGAAGTGAAGCCTTGTTGTTTACGTTTGGAAGTATTATGGATGCTGGCGACGAGGTAATTATTCCAGAGCCTTTTTATGCAAATTACAACGGATTTTCAACAGCTTCTGGCGTAAAAGTAGTGCCTGTGATTTCCAAAATGGAAGAAAATTTTGCGTTGCCTCCAATTGAAGAGTTTGAAAAATTAATCACATCCAAAACTAAAGCCATTTTAATCTGTAATCCAGGAAATCCGACAGGATATTTATATTCAAAGGAAGAAATTCAGAAATTGGCTGCTATTGTGAAAAAGCACGATTTATTTTTGATTGCTGACGAAGTATATCGTGAGTTTGCCTATGATGGATTAAAGCATTATTCCGTGATGCAAGAAGCTGGTTTGGAAGAAAATGCCATTGTGATTGATTCTGTTTCGAAACGATACAGCATGTGTGGTGCACGTATTGGTTGCATTGTGTCTAAAAATAAACATTTTTTAGCTACTGCGATGAAATTTGCACAAGCAAGACTGTCACCGCCAACCTATGCACAAATTGCGAGTGAAGCTGCTTTAGATACTCCGCAAAGCTATTTTGATAATGTTATTGAAGAATACGTAGAACGCCGAAATACCTTGGTTGCGGAATTGCAACAAATTGACGGTGTTCGTGTGGCGAATCCGAAAGGTGCTTTTTATTGCATTGCAGAATTGCCTGTAGAAAGTGCAGATGATTTTGCGCAATGGTTGTTGGAGAAATTTGATTTGAATGGTGAAACGATTATGGTCGCACCAGCCGCAGGTTTCTATTCTACGCCAGGCATTGGATTGAATCAAGTGCGTATTGCCTATGTATTGAAGAAAGAAGATTTAATCACGGCTGTGACCATTTTGAAAGAAGCACTCAAAGCATACAACGCTTAATTTTTGACTAAAGAATTCATATTTGATTATTGTACAACATAACGTTTCACTGAAAACATTCAATACGTTTGGTATTGATGTAAATGCTAAGTATTTTATTTCTGTTTCTAACAAAGTAGAACTGATTGAAGCCTTACAGTTGCCTCAATTTTCGGAGTATTTTGTATTGGGTGGCGGTAGCAATATGTTATTGACTCGCGATATTGAAATTCCTGTATTGCATATCAATTTTAAAGGAATAGAAGCAGGTCCTGTAAGTTCGCAAGGACAGATTAGTGTCTCAGTGCAAGCTGGAGAAAATTGGCACGATTTTGTACTGTGGTGTATTGAACATAATTATGGTGGCGTTGAAAATTTGTCGCTCATTCCAGGCAATGTAGGAACTTCGCCTATTCAAAATATTGGTGCCTATGGTGTGGAATTGAAAGATGTATTTTCACATTGTACCGCGATTGATATAGAAACACAAGAAGAGAAAGTATTCTACTTGAAAGATTGTCAGTTTGGCTATCGCAATTCGATCTTTAAGAATGAAGCAAAGGGGAAATATATCATCACTTCTGTAGATTTTATACTGAAATACAAACTGCACGAAATCAACACTTCGTATGGTGCCATTCAGCAAGAATTGGAACGCCACAATATTACAGAACCAACTATCAAAGATGTCAGTGACGCAGTAATTGCCATTCGTCAACGAAAACTTCCCGATCCTAAAGAAATTGGCAATAGCGGAAGCTTCTTTAAAAATCCAGTTATTCCAAAAGCAGCATTTGAAGTTTTACAAGAAAAATATCCAAATACGCCGCATTATGTCGTGTCAGATACCGAAATCAAAGTGCCTGCGGGTTGGCTGATTGAACAATGTGGTTTTAAAGGAAAACGTTTTGGAGATGCAGGCGTTCACAAGGATCAAGCATTGGTCTTAGTGAATTATGGAAATGCGAAAGGAGCAGAAATTCTCGCCTTAGCGAAAAAAATACAGAAGACGGTTTTAGATACTTTTAATATTGCTATTGAGGCGGAGGTTAATGTGGTTGGGTAGGTCTTGGTTTTTGGGTTTTGGGTTTTGGGTGTTAGTAACTGGTTGTTTCATTTAAAATTCAAAATTTAGCATTCAACATTTTAACTTTATTTGTGAATTTGTTGTTTGCTTACACATCAGTTCAATTTCTATGACAAAAGCAAGTGGTTTTAATAAAATCTTTGATTCGTCATTGCGAGCGGAAGCGTGGCAATCTGCTTCTAGTAAAACTTAGAATTTTCTTTGAAATTCATTGATACATTGGTACATTTTCAAATTGATAAATTGCAACCAAGAACTTCTCGATACGATTTTTCGTCCCTCAAAATCACTCGAAGTGACGTTGGTATCTATTCGCATGGCTTAAAATAAGAATTTTTGTCAACGAATTACTTAACCTTTACAAGTTCAAGTGCCCCGAACTCTTGTACTGAACTTGATTCAGTATGATTCAGGATCATATCGAGAACTAATTGTTTACAAAATTTTAGCGCCAAAACAATTCAAAATTCAACATCAAACATTCAACATTTCAAAAAATCATTTCTTCGGTGGATACTCCTCAAACGCTTTTAATAATATCGCTTTAAAATACGCTTCACGTTCTTCAGGTGTAGCTTTTTCTTTAAAATAGCCTTCTACAACAGCTTGCCAGAATAATTGATCTTTTCGTACATCTACCAAATCAAAAACTACTTCATGATTGCGTTTAGAGCTTCCAATCGGCAATCCGATAGAAACTCCGCCGCCAGCACTGCGTCCACCGCCACCAACTCCTACTCCAACAGCACCATCATTACTAGGCTCAAAAAATCCAGTTTCAACGTTAATATAAAAATCAGGAGTTGCTGTTCGGCGAAAACCTCTAGCTTGCATGATGGAATCCGTCAACCGAAACAAACGCTTTTCATTTAACTCGTTTAAACCTGTCTTGATATCTGGAAAAAAGTTATATGTTTTGTACTGTGAGAAGTCTGTATTTTTTTCATAATCAAATATGGCTTTTGGCGCTGAACATGAACCCAATAGCATCAATCCAAAAAGAATTCCTATATATCGCATCGCGTGATTTTTATGGTATAATACACTACAAGATAAGAATATTTATTCCACAAAAAACCGTATCTTTGTAAAGGTTTAACAAGATAGAAAAATATACACCTCATGAAACTTGTATTATTAACAATTGGTTTATTATTGTTATGTTTTGCTGGAATTGCGATTAAGATTTGGGCAAAGAAAGACGGAAAGTTTGCAGGAACTTGTGCAAGCCAAAATCCAATGTTAAATCAGAATGGAGAAGCGTGTGGATTCTGTGGAAAAACACCTGATCAATTTGATTCGTGTACACAGCCACAACACCAATAAATAGTTAGCTTCTCTCCTATTTATGATCACCTATTTTTTATATGCTTTGATAGCGTTTGCGGCTATTCAAGTTTTCTATTTTTTATGTTTTGGATTATTCGCGTTTGGAAAAACGCAACGACACAAACTGCAATCGTTGCCTGTTTCGGTCATTGTGTGTTCTAAAAACGAAGCCGAAAATCTTAAAATTCTCATTCCACAACTTTTACAACAATCGTATCAAAATTTTGAAATTGTACTCATCAACGATGCGTCTTCAGATGCTACTAGAGAAGTGATTGAAGAGTTTCAAGCCAAAAACAAGAACATAAAAGTTGTCAATGTAGAAAATAATGAAGCCTTTTGGGGCAATAAAAAGTATGCGTTAACGCTCGGAATTAAAGCAGCAACCAATGATTATTTGGTTTTTACCGATGCCGATTGTGTACCCGCTTCTAGAAGTTGGTTAGCCGAAATGACGCAGCATTTTTCAAGCACGAAAACCATTATTATTGGTTATGGCGGGTACGCGAGAAAGAAAAATTCCTTCCTCAATCTTTTGATACGATTTGAAACCTTGATGGCAGCCGTACAAGCGTTCAGTTATACTAAATTGGGCATTCCTTACACAGCGGTTGGGCGAAATTTAGCCTACCACAGAGGCGAATTTTACAAAGTCAACGGTTTTGTGAATCATATCAAAATACGTTCAGGCGATGACGATTTGTTCATCAAAGATGCAGCAACAGGCAAAAACACCACCATCTGTTATTCCAAAAACAGTGTAACAATTTCACAACCAAAAACAACTTTCGGCAGTTGGTTTCGACAAAAAAGAAGACACGTCAGTACATCATCACACTATAAATTCATTCACAAATTCTTACTGGGAACTTTTTACAGTTCACAAGTGCTTTTTTGGGCATTGAGCATCTTTTTACTCTGTACCAATTTATGGATGGTTGCATTGGGAATTCTGGGAATTCGAGTACTTATTCAATATGCGGTTATTGGATTTTCGGCGAAAAAACTTAACGAATACGACACTTTATATCTACTTCCAATTTTGGAAATCTTTTTAGTTGTCATTCATTTTGGTATCTTTATAGCAAATAGGATTTCAAAACCAACACATTGGAAATAACGGAGAAGATTCTGAAAGAATACATACAAAAAGCGAAATTGGGCGATCAAGTAGCTTTCAATTTTTTGCTGAATTCTTTTTGGAATGATGTGTATGGTTTTCAATTGAAACGCGTTCAAAATGAGAACGATGCGGAAGACATCACTATTCAGGCATTTGCCAAAGCGTTTGATAAAATTGACACGTATGATGAAAACTACAAGTTCAAAACGTGGTTGATTACCATTTCTAAAAATATTCATATTGACTTTCTTCGCAAAGAGAAAAAACATATAGAAACTACAGAAGAACAGGAAGAAGAAGTGTATCAAATTGTGGACGATAGTCCTACACCCGAAGATAAAATCATAACCGAACAAAACTTAGCCAAATTACTGCGAGATATTAAAAAACTGAAACCACATTATCAGGAAATCATTAATTTGCGCTACTTCCAAGAGTTGAGTTACAAAGAAATTTCAGAGCAACTGCAAGAACCAATGAATAATGTAAAAGTGAAGTTATTGCGTGCTAAAAAACTACTTGCCGAAATTATTCAAAAACAATGAAGCTAGCCTTTATCAAAAAACTCGGTCCAGGATTGCTATTTGCTGGAGCTGCGATTGGTGTATCGCATTTGGTAAATTCCACCAAAGTTGGCGCTGAACTCGGTTTCGGATTGTTATGGGCATTATTGTTAGTGAATTTGTTTAAATATCCGTTTTTTCAATTCGGCCCACGCTATACAGCAGCCACAGGCGAAAGTTTGTTGGATGGTTACAAAAAACTAGGCAACGGATTACTCATCGCCTACTTTCTACTCACATTTGCGACGATGTTTACCATTCAGACTGCCGTGACTATTGTGACTGCAGGATTGGCAAAACAGTTATTCGGAATCGATTTTGGCATGGAAATTTGGAGTACGATGATCACCTTAATTTGTTTGGGAATTTTAACAGTAGGACGGTATTCACTGCTCGATAAACTCATGAAAGTCATCGTCATCACGTTGACCATTAGTACTGTTTTTGCAGTATTCTTTGCGATTTCTGATGGAAATGAAGGATTGAGTTTCGGACAAATTTTTCCAACAGAAAAAACTGTTATTACACTTTTAATTGTATTTATGGGATGGATGCCTGCACCGCTTGATGTTTCAGTATTTCATTCGTTGTGGGCGGTAGAAAAACAGCAAGAAACAGAAAGTTTCACGCCAAAAGCAGCTTTGTTTGATTTTAACTTTGGATACATTATCACGATTGTTTTAGGAATTTGTTTTATGGCTCTAGGCGCGTATGTGATGTTTAATTCTGGTATTGAATTTTCCCCAAAAGGAGGTGTATTTGCCAAACAATTGATCGATTTGTACACGACAAACTTAGGAAGCAGCGCCTACATTATCATTGCAATTGCAGCATTTACCACTATGTTTAGCACGACATTGACAACCTTAGACGCTTCGCCAAGAGCCATGGCAAAGACGAGTCAGATATTGGTTGGAAAATACATCAAACACAGTTATATATTTTGGATGTTGATTCTTGTTGCAGGAACTATTCTGATTTTAACACAATTTCTTTCAGAAATGGAAACATTGGTCAACATTGCTACCATTTTATCCTTCGTAACCGCACCTTTCTATGCAATTTCAAACTACATTCTCATCACAAGCAAACACACGCCAAAAGAATGGCAGCCGAAGTTAGGATTGCGGATTTTAAGTTGGTCGGGGATTTTGTTTTTGGTAGGGTTTTCGGTTTGGTATTTGGCTTCGTTGTAGGTGTTGGGTTTTGGGTTTTGGGTTTTGGGTTTTGGGTTTTGGAAAGTTGTCAATAACTAAAAACAAATAAACAAAAAGACGAATCAACAAACAGACAAAAAAACAAATCAACAAAAAGACGAATAAACAAATAGACAAATCAGCAAAAAAACAACTATGGGACTAAACATTGCAGGAATCGCCATTAATACGAATTACAAAGAAGATATTTCAAAACTGGAAATTATGTTTGCGCAGCGGCTACTTTTTGAGAAAGAAGTGACTTTTGAAGAAGCGTGCGAAAGTTTTAAAGAAGATTCATATTGCGATATTTACTTTTCCGAAAAAGGTACTTTTATTTTGTGTGATATGGAAAATGGCTGCTTTTGAATTTTACGCCGAACAAAACGATGTGTTTTCGTTCGTATTATCCGAAATGACGATGACATTTTGCATTAATTATGTAAAAAATGGAACACCTCGAAGAACAATCATAGAAGCAGAAGGCGAACTACATGAAAATGTAGGAACACCATTCGAAATCGAACAAACAGAAGATGACTACAGTGAAGTTATTTATCATTTGATCGAAAAAACAATAGGCGAATCTTTTTATGATATTGATCTTGAAGCAACTTGCAAACGATATACATTTCAATCACTAAAACAAACTTCTACTACTGTGAATCCTGCCAAGGTTTCTTTATAGCATCACTTTTGGCA
>JBCCLS010000157.1:0-7290 GCA_039026835.1 Bacteroidota bacterium
CGTGACATACAGGCAAGAAACTCAATGATCTCGCTTGTCCGTTGTGCAATGGCACGCGTTTTTGGCTATCCAATACATTGGAAACAAGGTTGTTGTGAGATAACATTACACCTTTTGGCTTTCCTGTAGTTCCGGATGTATATATTAAGGTTGCTAAATCTTCAGGCGTCACGGCATCTTTTCGTGCTTGTACTTCGCCATCGTTGCTAGCATCTTCACCTAATTGTAGTACTTCTGACCAATGTTTTTCACCGGCAACTTCATCAAATGTGTATACACCTTTTAGTTTGGTATTTCCTTTGATGGCATTGAGTTTTTCAATGATTTCTGCATCAGAAGCGAAACAATAAATCGATTCTGAGTGATTTAAAATATATTCGTAATCTTCTTTGGCAATTGTTGGATAAATAGGAACATTTTGCGCACCTACTTGTAAGACACCAATATCCATAACATTCCATTCGGTACGGTTATTTGTAGATATTACAGCAATTTTGTCATTTGGCTGAACACCTAATCGTAACAAACCTCTACTAATGGCATTGGCTTGATCTATGTATTCTTGTGTTGAAATGGAAGTCCACTCTCCATTTTTGAATGATGTGAGGGATTTTTCTAAGGGATATTTGGCTAACTGATAATAAGGAAAATCAAATAATCGGGTTATCTTAGTCATTCTTTGATTTGGTTTTGTATGAATTTGCAAATTATGAAAATTGTCAACCATTTTCAAAAGAATGTTAAAAAAGCATCTTATTTTATAAGAAATTTATAATTATTTGAGAGTTATTTTAGGAATTTAAATAAAAAAGGACTCATACAATTATAAGTCCTTTTTAAATGTGTTTTATTGTGTGTGAATTATTTATTCTTTGCTTCAATCCATTTTCTAGCATTGACAAAGGCTTCCAACCATGGCGATACTTCGTCGTTGCGTCCTTCAGGATAGTTTGCCCAATTCCATTGGAATGTTGATCGTTCTATGTGTGGCATGGTTACTAAATGTCTTCCAGTGGCATCACACATCATGGCCGTATTGAAATCAGAACCATTCGGATTGCTTGGATAGCCTTCATATCCGTATTTGGCAACAATCTCGTATTGACTTTCCTCGTACGGTAATTTAAATTTTCCTTCTCCATGTGAGATCCAAACACCTAAGGTTGTTCCCGCTAAGGTAGACAACATTACGGAAGTATTCTCCTGAATTTTTACTGAAGTAAAGGCACTTTCGTGTTTTTGCGAATCGTTATACGTCATTTTTCCATGTTCTGCATGATCAGGATTGATAACTTCCAATTCCATAAATAACTGGCAACCATTACAGATTCCCACAGACAAAGTATCTTCACGCTTAAAGAAGTTTTTCAACGCTGTATTGGCTTTTTCATTGTATAAAAAGGCACCAGCCCAACCTTTGGCAGAACCTAATACATCTGAGTTTGAAAATCCGCCGACAGCTCCAATAAATTGAATATCTTCCAAGGTTTCACGTCCCGAAATTAAATCGGTCATGTGCACATCTTTTACATCAAAACCAGCTAAATACATTGCATTTGCCATTTCGCGCTCACTATTACTTCCTTTTTCTCGGATGATGGCTGCTTTTGGCTTCTCGACTGCGCTCGAAGTGACATCTTTTAGTTTTCCTGTGAAATGTTTAGGAAAAGTATAGGTTAACGGTTGATCAGCATAGTTTTCATATCGCGATTTTGCCAAACCATTTGCGGTTTGCTTTTGATCGAGTAGGAACGAGGTTGTATACCACGTATTTCTATAGTCAGAAACACTTAAGCTAAATGTATCTTCTTGATTTTTGATGTTGATGCGATCACTTTCGGTTACTTTTCCAATGTTGAAAAAGTCAATTCCAGCATCTTGTAAGATCGTTTCTACAGAAGCATCTTTGGACTGGAAAATGATTCCGTTATTTTCTGAGAATAACAATTTGATTGAATCAGCTTCGTTCACCGCATCAAAGTTCACATCTGCTCCAATAGTATTGTCCGCAAAGCAAAGTTCAAGCAGTGTCGTGATCAATCCGCCAGAAGCGACATCGTGTCCCGCCACAATTTTATCAGATTTGATCAATTCTTGTATGACATTGAATGTCTTTTTAAACTGCGCAGCATCTACAATTGTTGGCGTTTCGTTCCCTATTTTATGCAATGTTTGTGCAAACGAACTTCCGCCCAATTTAAAAGCATCTTGCGATAGATTGATATAATAAATATCACCTGTATTTTTGCTAAATACAGGTTCTACCACTTTCGTAATATCGTTACAATTCGCTGCTGCAGAAATGACCACAGTTCCTGGTGAAATGACTTCTTCGTTAGGATATTTTTGCTTCATTGACAAGGAATCTTTCCCAGTTGGTACATTGATTCCCAAGTCTATCGCAAATTCTGAAATTGCTGAAACGGCTTCGTACAAACGTGCATCTTCACCTTCATTTTTACACGGCCACATCCAGTTAGCTGACAAAGAAACACTTTGCAATCCGTCTTTTAGTGGCGCCCAAATAATATTGCTCAACGCTTCTGCAATCGCGTTTCTACTTCCCGCTGTTGGACTGATCAATCCTGAAATTGGTGCGTGTCCTACTGAGGTTGCAATTCCTTCCTTGCCTGCATAATCCAGTGCCATGACACCGACATTATTAAGCGGTAATTGTAACGGTCCGGCGCATTGTTGCTTTGCTACTTTTCCGCCTACACAACGGTCCACTTTGTTCGTGAGCCAATCTTTACAGGCAACAGCTTCCAATTGTAACACTTGCGTGAGATAGGTCTCAAATTGATCTTTTGTGTACACAAGTTGTGCATATTCACGTTGCACAGTTGCATCTGTCATGATGGTTTTTGGAGAACTTCCAAACATATCGCTCAGTGCTAAATCCATAGGCTTGTCACCTTTTGTGGCAGATTCAAACGTAAAACGATCGTCTCCTGTGACATTTCCAACCGTGTACATTGGAGAACGTTCACGCGCTGCAATTTTATTCAGTGTTTCTATATGTTCGTCCGCAATCACCAAGCCCATACGTTCTTGCGATTCGTTTCCGATAATCTCTTTAGCTGACAAAGTCGGATCGCCCACAGGCAGTTTATCCAAATTAATTTTTCCGCCAGTTTCTTCTACCAATTCAGACAAACAATTCAAATGTCCACCTGCACCGTGATCGTGAATAGAAACGATATAATTTTCGTCGCTTTCTACCATACCACGAATGGCATTAGCGGCACGTTTTTGCATTTCCGGATTGGAACGTTGTACTGCATTCAACTCAATTCCTGTAGAGAATTCGCCTGTATCTGCGGAGGAAACGGCGGCGCCACCCATTCCGATACGATAATTTTCACCGCCTAAAATCACAACTTTATCACCTGTTTTTGGCGTGTGTTTGATAGCTTGATTTGCTTTTCCATAGCCAATTCCACCCGCTTGCATGATAACTTTGTCATAGCCTAACTTACGGGAAGTCACATTTAAATTATCAGTAGCTTCGTCGTGTTCAAATGTGAGGACAGAACCACAGATTAATGGTTGCCCAAATTTATTTCCAAAATCCGAAGCACCGTTGGAAGCTTTGATCAAAATATCTATTGGTTTTTGATACAACCAATCGCGTGCAGGCATTGCGTTTTCCCAAGGTTTGTGTTGCGCATCTTTTAATCGTGAATACGCAGTCATGTATACTGCAGTTCCTGCTAATGGCAACGAACCTTGTCCACCTGCGAGTCTATCGCGAATTTCTCCACCGGAACCTGTTGCGGCTCCGTTGAATGGTTCTACGGTCGTAGGAAAGTTGTGTGTTTCCGCTTTCAGCGAGATGACAGAATCAAATTCTTGCACTTCGTAAAAATCAGGTTTATCTGCCGATTTTGGCGCAAATTGCTCTACTTTGGGACCTTTGATAAAGGCAACATTGTCTTTATACGCAGACACAATATCGTTCGGATGTTGCTTGGACGTCTCTTTGATCAATTTGAATAAAGACGTTGGTTTTTCTTCGCCATCAATCACAAAAGTTCCATTGAAAATTTTATGTCGGCAGTGCTCTGAATTTACTTGTGAGAACCCAAACACTTCTGAATCTGTGAGCTTTCGACCTAATTTTTCTGCTAACTTATTTAAGTATTCAATTTCTTCTACGCTGAGTGCCAATCCTTCTTGTTCGTTGTACGCGGCGATGTCTTCAATATCCAAAATCGCTTCTGGTTCAATGTCGATTTTAAAGGTATCTTGATGCAAACCGTTGAATTTTTGAGAAATCATTGGGTCGAAATCGGAAAAATCTTCTGCTACTGCTTTAAATTCTTCAATTCGGATGATGCCTTCTACGCCCATATTTTGGGTAATTTCCACGGCGTTGGTACTCCAAGGTGTAATCATGGCGGCTCTAGGTCCAACAAAAAAAGCATCCAATGATGCTTGTTCGATTTTTGTGGTGTTGCCAAAAAGCCAGTTCAATTTTGCAACGTTTTCTGTTGATAATTCTTTTGCTGTTTGAACAGCAAATACGTTGCTGTGTGCGTTTCCAAAGAAATGAATCATTCTGTAAGTTTTGTGTGTTGTTTTCAAAGGGCAAATTTAAGCTAATTTGTTTACATATACGATGATAATTTTGGAGTTATCCACGATGTTTTGAACATGTTTTTTTGAATCGCTTCGCTCTTAATAGGTTGGTATTTTGGTATCGGCTTCGCCTTTTTGTATTGCTTTGCTCTTGGTAGGTTGGTATTTTGGTATCGGCTTTGCCTTTTTGTATTGCTTTGCTCTTTGTAGGTTGGTATTTTGGTATCGGCTTTGCTTTTGTATTGCTTTGCTTTTAGTAGGTTGGTCGTTATGTGTTTTTAGTTGGTGAGTTTCCTTTGAATGAAATTAACGCATTGATATATTTTCAAATTGACAAATTGTTACATTACATTATCCAGCGGCTTCATAGGCTTCTTTTATCCAGGTTTTTATGTCTTCGGTGATTTCTTCTACGTTTGTCAATCGAATTCTATGGGAACACATGGCGCTAAAACTTCCGGAGTTTTCAAGAATGTCGGTTGCTTCTTTTCCTTTGAGATTCAAGCCAAGATCGAGACGTGTTTTGGTGGATGGTTGTATGATGGCAAATTGTTTTTTGCGGCGTACACTGACATAGGCTTTTTTGGGTGCAAATTCTACATCATTTCCCAAGGTTTCAATATAAGTTTTCAGTGTATTGTAGATGGGTTTTAGATTTGCTTTTTTCTCATATTGTGCTGCAACCAAATCAACAGTTTGTGTTTTGTCTTCTTTGGAGAGATGTACAATGGTATTGGCAAAACCATGCGTGACTCCGTGCTCTTTTTTTAGAAAATTAACTGCTTCCGAATGTTTGGCAAAAGTTTTTGTTTTGAGAAGTTGTAACCATTCTTCAAGCGATTTCCCTGTTTTTTCAGGCATATTGCTGATCATTTTTTTGAGCATTTCATCCATAAGAAGTATTGTTTTTTGGTTCGCGCCAAGCGAAAGATATAAATAAATGATCAGATACAAAAAAGACTGTTTAAAAGGTTAATTTTCGTCACATCGAACTTATTACTGAAATAATCTTAGCACAAGTTTCGACTTCTCATAACAATTATCAATACGTATGATGAGATTCTGAGTCAAGCTCAGCATGACGTTTTGAAATCTTTTAAACAGTCTTTGCAATATTGTAATGGATTACTATTATTTCATAGCACCTACCATATCTTCAGGTTTTACCCATTCGTCATATTCTTCCGCAGTTACATAGCCTAAATTGATAGCTTCTTCACGTAAGGTAGTTCCGTTTTGGTGTGCTGTATTGGCAATTTCAGCAGCTTTGTAATAGCCGATTTTTGTATTTAACGCAGTAACCAACATCAACGAATTGTTTACCAATTCTGTAATACGTCCGTGGTTTGGTTGAATTCCTGCGGCACAGTTTACATCAAAACTTACACATGCATCACCAATTAATTGCGCTGATAACAATACGTTGTAAATCATCATTGGTTTGAATACATTTAATTCGTAGTGACCTTGGGTGCCACCAACTGTCACCGCAACATCGTTCCCCATAACTTGTGCACATACCATTGTTAAAGCTTCGCACTGTGTAGGATTGACTTTTCCTGGCATAATAGAACTTCCAGGTTCGTTTGCTGGGATGATTAATTCACCAATTCCGGAACGCGGTCCAGACGCCATGAGACGAATGTCATTGGCAATTTTATTAAGTGATACAGCTAATTGTTTTAGTGCGCCATGCGTTTCTACCATGGCATCATGTGCTGCCAAAGCTTCAAATTTGTTTTCAGCAGTAATAAATGGCAATTCTGTAAAACGTGCAATGAATTCGGAAACACGTTTGGCATAGCCTTTCGGAGTGTTTAATCCCGTTCCAACGGCAGTTCCTCCCAACGCCAATTCGCTTAAGTGTGGTAAGGTATTTTCTAATGCTTTTAGACCGTGATCTAATTGTGATACATAGCCAGAGAATTCTTGTCCTAAAGTTAACGGCGTAGCATCCATTAAGTGCGTTCTACCAATTTTTACGACATCTTTGAACTCTTCTGATTTCTTTTTTAGTGTATCGCGTAATTGTGTAACACCCGGAATGGTATTTTCTACAATTTTCTTGTACGCTGCAATGTGCATTCCTGTTGGAAACGTATCGTTTGACGATTGTGATTTGTTAACATCATCATTTGGTTGAATGGTTTTTTCACCTTCTCCAATCTTTTTTCCTGCTAGTTGGTGCGCTCTGTTAGCGATGACTTCGTTTACGTTCATGTTGGATTGCGTTCCAGAACCTGTTTGCCAAACAACTAACGGAAACTGATCGTCGTGTTTTCCTGCTAAGATTTCATCACAAACAGTAGCAATTAAATCTCTTTTTTCGATTGGAAGTACACCTAGTTCGCAGTTGGTAAAAGCAGCCGCTTTTTTCAAATATGCAAAACCGTATACAACTTCTAAAGGCATACTGGCTGGTGCACCAATTTTAAAATTATTTCGCGAGCGTTCTGTTTGTGCTCCCCAGATTTTATCTGCAGGAACTTTTACTTCGCCCATGGTATCTTTCTCTATTCTGTATTCCATGTGGATTTGTTTTTAAGCTGAGCAAAATTACAATTTTTTGTGTGAAAAGGAATGAAAAAAGGGGTAAAACGCATGTTAATTTGGGGATTTTCACTGGAGATTTTATTGGCAAAAATGTTAACATTTGTGTGAGAGAATTATCAACTAAAAACCATCATCATGCAAGCAAAAACATACTCA
>JBCCLS010000158.1:0-7267 GCA_039026835.1 Bacteroidota bacterium
ACTATTTGATATTTAAGTTACAAAGGTAAAAATAAATACATACCGATTGTTATGGAAGCATAAAAAAAACACAATCATACCACTTAATCCTAGTATTTTTCTTTTTAAGTTTGTATCCATGGCAAAAGAAAAGCAAAAAAGACAGCAACTGAAAAAGAAACTTTTGCACAAGTATCGTTTGGTGATTTTAAATGAAGATACTTTTGAAGAACGTATTTCTTTTAAACTCACACGCTTAAATGTTTTTGTGTTGGTTACTTTTTCTGCCATTTTATTAATTGTAATGACCACTTTTTTGATTGCCTTTACGTCCTTGCGGGAATATATTCCTGGTTATTCATCGACAGCACTGAAGCAAAAAGCCATTGATTTATATGAAAAAATCGACTCGTTAGAGCAAATCACGATTCGTGATTCTATTTACTTGAATTCTATTCGAAATGTCCTTACGGGAGAAATAAAAAGTGAAAGTATCAATAAAGACTCACTGTTTAAATCATTCGAACTTGATCCAGATGCGGTTGATTTAGCACCTAATAAACAAGATTCGTTACTTCGGGAAGAAGTAGCACAAGAAGACAAATACAATCTGTTTGAAACGGCCAAAGCCAAAGTCAATTTTAAACTATTTCCTCCTGTAAAAGGAGAAGTGACGCAGCAATACAATCCCAAAGAAAAACACTTTGCCGTAGATGTGGTAGCGCCCAAAGATACACCTGTAAAAGCTACGGCGGACGGAATGGTGATTTTCTCCGAATGGACTGCCGAAACAGGATATGTTATCATCATTGAACATTCCAATAATTTGATCTCAGTATACAAACACAACGCTTCTTTAACCAAGCAGCAAGGCGATTTGGTACGTGTAGGTGAAGTAATTGCGCGTGTAGGAAACACAGGTGAATACACCACAGGACCACATTTGCATTTTGAATTGTGGAGCGAAGGATATTCCATCAATCCGGAGTCCTTTATTGATTTTAATTTATAGAAAAAAACAGCTGATTTTACCCAAGAAAGCCAACACACAATGAAATCATTAAAAGCCCTTTTAGCCAAACCTTTTGCGCGTTACATTCAAAAAAAAGTAACCAAATGGGCGAACAATCCAATAGCAACACAAGAAAACGTATTTCAAAAACTTATCAAAGAAGCGGCACATACGGAGTTTGGAAAAGATCATGACTTTGCAAACATTCAGTCGCATGCTGATTTTGTACAACGTGTTCCGGTGCGCGACTATGAAGCGCTGCGTCCGTATGTGGATAGAGTCGTGGCTGGAGAAAAAGACATTCTATGGAAAGGACAACCGTTGTATTTTGCCAAAACCTCTGGAACGACTTCAGGAGCTAAATACATTCCAATTACGAAAGAATCCATGCCCACACATGTAGAAGCAGCTCGGAATGCTATTTTACTCTACATTGCAGAAACAGGTAATACTGATTTTGTAGATGGAAAAATGATTTTTTTACAGGGAAGTCCGGTACTGCAAGAAAAAAACGGTGTAAAACTCGGACGACTTTCAGGAATTGTAGCGCATTATGTGCCGGGCTATTTACAAAAAAACAGAATGCCCAGCTGGGAAACCAATTGCATCGAAGACTGGGAAACCAAAGTAGAAGCCATTGTCGATGAAACCTTGCACGAAAAAATGGCAATCATCAGTGGCATTCCGTCGTGGGTGCAAATGTATTTTGAACGTATTGAAGCACGAACCGGCAAAAAAATAGGCGAGGTTTTTCCAAAATTTGATCTCTTTATTTATGGAGGCGTCAACTTTGAACCGTATCGAAATAAATTTGAAAACCTCATTGGACGAAAAGTGGATAGCATTGAACTTTATCCCGCAAGTGAAGGATTTTTTGCGTTCCAAGATCAGCAAGATGATAAAGGCATGTTGCTACAACTCGATTCTGGTATTTTTTATGAATTTATCAAAGCAACAGCGTTTTTTGACGACAATCCAACTCGAATTACCATTAAAGATGTGGAAATAGGCGTTAATTATGTCATGATCATTTCTACCAATGCGGGACTGTGGAGTTACAATATTGGTGATACAGTAGAATTTACGTCTACAAAACCTTACAAAGTTATCGTTTCGGGTCGCATCAAGCATTTTATTTCGGCGTTTGGCGAGCATGTCATTGGCAAAGAAGTAGAACAGGCATTACACGAAGCATTGCAACAATCTGGCGCAAGCATTAATGAATTTACAGTCGCGCCACAAATAAATCCTGCTGCAGGATTGCCATATCACGAATGGTTTATAGAATTTGAAAAAGAACCATCTGACCTAGAAAAATTCGCAGACATTATTGACAATTCTCTTCAACGACAAAACAGTTACTATTTTGATCTCATAGAAGGGAAAATTTTACAGCGTTTACAGATCACAAAAATTCAAAAAGATGGCTTTCAAAACTACATGAAATCCATTGGAAAATTGGGTGGACAAAATAAAATTCCTAGATTGTCAAATGATAGAAAAATCGCAGAAATGCTAACGAACTATAAAAAAGCTTAGAAATATCAAATTTACTTGTATTTTTGTGCGGAAAAATCATATATGAGCAACATTAAAACACACGAAAGAACAAGAGCCCAAGAATCGTCTGGTGCTATTGAACGTTTGTACATTACAATGCGACATCTATTCAATCGTGGATTTTACAAACCGATGGGTGTTTCTGGCGAAACCTTACGCAAATCCTTACTTTTATTACGTCCAGAAATTTATGGTTCCGTTGCTGATGATAAAGCTGAAATCAACGGTTTGGCGTATGTTATCGACCGTTTGCCAATTGGTATTGAAGAGTGTAGCTTTATTAATTTAACTTCTGACGAAGGCTTTAAAAATTCGCACTTTAAAGTTATCATCCCACCAAAAAGACGAAGAAATTGTTACAGAATCGACGAAGAGCAGATGAATATTGAGATCACGCGCGGACGCTCTGAAATCTATGATATCCTAACGCACTTAACGTTCTTATTTATTGAATCACACAAAATTTGCGATCGTGTATTGCTCAATGAAGATGGAGAAACTACACGCGATTGGGGAAAATTAGCACTTGCTGTTAGTAAAAAGAAAAAATTAACGCTGGCAGAACGCGAAGTTGCCATCACACATACCGCCAATATTTTAGGACGTACTTTTGAAGAAATTTTAGATGCGCACCACACCTTTTCTACCAAAGAAAATCCAGAGCGTTTTTTAAACATCATTTATTGGTTGGGAACTTTAGCAATTAGGGAAGTTACCACACGAAAAAAGCGCACCATTACCTTTAGTCCTGTATTGCGCGAGCGTTTGGGACATCACATTCATGGTGAAATGTGGGCAAATAATATTAAAAAGGTTTTAAAACAAAATCAGCTTTTGCAACGACCTATTCACATCATTAGTGCCAATATGCACAGTGTGATGAACTCAATATTTGCGCCAAAATTATTACAAAAACAACTCAATACAACGGACGAATTTGATATTTTTGAAGCGTTGAGCGCTTCGGAAAGTGATTCGCTCCGAAATAAAGTAGAAAAAGAGGCGTTGAAAAAAGGAATGATTTACATCAAAGATGAATCAGGAACCAATATCAACGTACAAATTTTTGATACAGCCAAAATCGATTTTAGCAAAACCTCATACACGTGTTGTGCCACAAATGATGCAGAAAAACCTGTGTTATTTGTGATGGATTATGCATTTGGAGAACAAGCGTATGAAACAATCGATGAATTTTTAAAACCATACAATGGCATCAATGATACACAAAAAGAATATTTGAATGTAGCATCGATTTCCATTATGGGAAAAGCAGGAATTTTAGAAGGTGGCAAAGGAGACATTATGATTCCTTCTGCGCACATTTTTGAAGGCACTGCCGACAATTATCCTTTTAAAAATGAATTGGCTAAAGAAGATTTGGAAGGCCACGGATTGGAAGTATTTGAAGGCTCCATGATTACTGTTTTGGGAACGTCATTGCAAAACAAAGACATCCTAAAATTTTTCCACGATTCCACCTGGAATGTCATTGGACTGGAAATGGAAGGAGCACATTATCAAAAAGCCATTCAATCTGCGTCTAAAATACGAAGCAGCATTTCGGAAAATGTAAAAGTACGCTATGCATATTATGCTTCCGATAATCCATTAGAAACTGGAAGTACATTGGCTTCTGGCGGATTGGGCACAACAGGAGTAAAACCTACCTATTTAATAACAAGAAAAATATTAGAGCACCTATTTAACAACTAACAAGAAAGACATGAGTGAAAATATTCAGAACACTGAAAATAATAAACCAGAAAAATCTTCGGAGATAGATTTAGGAGAGTTATTTAGAATGATTGGACGCGGGTTTAATCGTTTTTTTAGGTTCGTTAGCAATATGTTTTTATTGCTTGTCGATTTAATCATCCGAACCTTAATTGTCTTCAGAGAACATGTACTAAAATTTATCATTGTAGGTGTATTAAGTATCATACTAGGGTTTTTTATCGATTCAAGAATGCCTACAGTGTATGCCTCAAACATGGTTGTGCAGCTCAACTATGAAAGTGAATTGCAATTGTACAACAACGTAAAGTACTACAACTCCCTAATCATGGAAGGTGATACTACACAATTGATCGATGTATTTGATATTGAAAAAGAGCAGGCTGGTTCCTTACGAGGCGTGTACATTGAACCCGTTGTTACTGAGCTCGATCTCTTGAAACAATATGACAAATTCATGAAAGAAACCGACAGTATCAATGTAGTCGGTAAAATGGATTTCACCAAATTTAAGCGAAACATAAATCCGTTACAAGCGGCTACGCACCGAATCGGAGCAGCATCATTGCAAAAGGATATTTTCAAAAAAATACAGGACAAAATAGTTTCTCTAGATGTTGAAAACGAATATGTAAAAAGGCGTAAAGACGTATCATACAAAAATCTTGTTCAAGAAGAAGAAGAACTAAAAAAGCGTCTTAGCAAAATTGATACCTTACGTAATGTATACAACGAAGCTATACGAAGCGAAGCGAAGAAAACAAGCCAAGCACAAACTCAAATTCAGATGTCTTCTAGTAAGATTCAAACCAAAGAATTGGAGTTATTTACATTAGATCAAACAATTTTGGCGCGACTCTCTAAAATTAAAGAGCTAAAAGAATTGAATCAAGATGTAGTCAACGTACTGAGCAACTTCTCGGATGGTATTGAATCGGTAGATTTTTACGATAAATATTTGTACAGAATTCCTATTGTAACGATCTCTTTATTATTGATATTCATCTTATTGAGAGAATTGAACAAATACCTAAATACATACGCAGAAAAGAAACGATTAAATAATGCCTAAAAACGCGGTACTTATTACGGGAGGAGCAGGATTTATAGGCGCAAACTATATTCCGTATTTCTTGGAACAACACCAAGATACAACTGTCGTAAATATAGACAAACTCACGTATGCAGGCGATTTAGAAAACTTAGCAGAAGTCAATCAGCACGCAAACTATACCTTTGTACAAGGTGACATTTGCAATAGAACGTTGATTGAGGAATTATTTGCAAAGTACGATTTCAAGGCTGTCATTCACTTTGCCGCGGAATCGCATGTAGACAATTCTATCAAAAATCCTGATGCGTTTATTCAGACGAATATTTTTGGCACTTTCAACCTATTAGATGTTGCGAAAAAAAATTGGATGAATGGTCCAAACGAAGTAAAAGAAGGATATGAACACTGTCGTTTTCATCACATCTCTACCGATGAGGTATATGGAACTTTAGGCGAAATAGGCTTGTTTACGGAAGATACGTCGTATGCGCCCAACAGTCCGTACAGCGCTTCCAAAGCTTCGTCTGATTTTATTGTGCGCAGTTATTTTCATACCTATGGAATGAATGTGGTAACCACCAATTGCTCCAACAATTACGGACCCAAGCAACACGATGAAAAGTTGATTCCGACCATCATCCGAAAAGCCATTACAGGAGAACACATTCCCATCTATGGCGACGGCATGAACATTCGCGATTGGTTATATGTGTTAGATCATTGCAAAGGAATTCACTTAGTGTATCAAACCGGAATTGCAGGTGAAACCTACAATATTGGCGGACGAAATGAGCGCACCAATGTGTACATTGCGACCACTATTTGTGAATTATTAGACAAATTACGCCCTAAAAATGACTCTTACAAAGCACAAATTACCTTTGTAAAAGATCGTCCAGGACATGATTTTCGGTATGCGATTGATGCCAGTAAACTGGAAAATGAACTCGGCTGGAAAGCAGAAGAAACTTTCGAAACAGGCATTCTGAAAACAATTGAATGGTATTTGAAAAAATACGAAAACAACTAAACTACAAATGAAGGGAATAGTATTAGCCGGCGGATCAGGCACACGATTGCATCCACTTACGCTAGCGGTGAGCAAGCAACTCATGCCTGTATATGACAAACCCATGATTTACTATCCTATTTCAACACTCATAAGTGCAGGAATTCGTGAAATACTCATCATTTCCACACCTCAGGATTTACCATTATTTCAAAAACTATTGGGTGATGGGAAAAAGTTTGGTTGTGAATTTCATTACGAAGTTCAAGCTGCACCTAACGGACTGGCAGAAGCTTTCATCATTGGAGAACAATTCATTGGCAATGAAAAAGTTGCGTTAATTTTGGGTGATAATATCTTCTACGGATCAGGGTTGGCAAAACTGTTACAAGCCAACAACGATCCTGACGGCGGCATCATTTATGCCTATCACGTACACGATCCCGAACGTTATGGCGTAGTGGAGTTTGATGCAAATGGCAATGCAATTTCGATAGAAGAAAAGCCAAAAAATCCAAAATCGAACTATGCGGTGCCAGGAATTTATTTTTATGACAACGAGGTCGTGGAGATAGCTAAAAACATTCAACCGAGTGGAAGAGGCGAACTCGAAATTACCGATGTAAATCGTGTATACTTAGAAAAAGGAAAACTAAGCGTAAGCATTCTCGACAGAGGTACTGCTTGGCTAGACACAGGAACTTTCAATTCGTTAATGCAAGCATCACAATTTGTACAAGTCATTGAAGAGCGACAAGGACTTAAAATTGGCGCTATCGAAGAAGCGGCATATCGAATGGGATTTATTAGCAAAAAAGAGTTAGATGCGTTGGCTGAACCACTTTTAAAAAGCGGTTATGGAAAACATTTATTAGAAATACAATAATCCTTTGAACATCACAAACACACCATTAGC
>JBCCLS010000159.1:0-7223 GCA_039026835.1 Bacteroidota bacterium
CGAAAGTTCATCGGGATTTTTAAACTGATTATTATAAATGGTATTTTCAAAGTTTAACCATTTTTCCTTATTTTGCTTGATAAATGCAACTTCTCTCATAGATACGCTAAAATAAAACATTATATGTCAGAGATACAAATTAATACTACGCAAAATGTAAATATCAATTTTACATTATCGTCTATTGGAGAACGTGTGGTAGCGCATATTATCGATTTGATTATTAAAGTTGCGTATGGCTTTGGGATTATTTGGCTTTTTGAATCTATATTCTTGAATGAACGTTGGTTTCTTGAGCTTGATCGATGGTCTGAAATTGCCATTTATTTGATGATTTTATTTCCTGCTTTTGTGTACACATTGGTGTTGGAATCTTTGTGGGAAGGACAAACGGTAGGGAAGAAGCTTTTAAAAATAAAAGTGGTGAAAATTGACGGATACCAAGCCACATTTATAGATTATTTGATTCGCTGGATTTTCAGAATTGTTGATCTCAATATGTTGAGTGGTTTTATTGCATTGATCACTGTAATTATGAGTGATAAAGCGCAACGATTGGGCGATATGACAGCGGGAACTGCCGTAATTTCTCAGAAAAATAAAATCTCTATCTCGCATACGATTCTTGAGGATTTAAAAGAAGGATACAAACCACAATTTCCGTCTGTAATCAACCTGTCAGACAATGACATGCGTATTATTAAAGAAACTTTTTTGATTGCCAAGAAGGGAAAAGATTTTGAAACGCTTGACAAACTGCGTGCAAAAGTAGAGCAGGTGATGGAGACAAAATCTGATCAGGCTACCATTCCTTTTATTGACATTGTTATCAAAGATTATAATTTCTACACGCAAAACATGTAATGTTATTTTACGCACTTGATATTATTGGAACCTTTGCCTTTGCCATTTCGGGCGTATTAGTAGCAATGCAAAAACGACTAGATCCGTTTGGGATTTTCATCATTGCTTTTGTTACGGCTGTTGGTGGTGGTACTTTGCGTGATATGTTGATTGGAAGAACACCTGTAGGCTGGATGAGCGATTTGAATTATGTATATGCCATTGGATTGGCGACGATTTTTGCAGTTTTGTTTCGGAAAAAATTGAACCGACTTCGAAAGTCACTCTTTTTGTTTGATACGATCGGTTTGGGTGTATTTACCATTATTGGTGTAGAAAAAGGAATTTCTGCCGAATTGCATCCTATTATTTGCATTGCTTTAGGAACGATGAGCGCGAGTTTTGGCGGCGTTATCCGAGATATTTTATGTAATGAAATTCCGGTGATTTTTCGAAAAGAAATTTATGCGACGGCTTGTATTGTGGGCGGAATTGCTTTTTTTGGATTAAAATATTTTCAACTGGAAAAAGACGTACTCTATATTTTTACAGTGCTAGTCGTCATTGCTATTCGTTTGATTGCGGTACGCTTCAAAATACAATTACCCACTATCTACCAACAATAAAAGGAACTAACTTTCGCTAATTCCTTTTGTATATTTGTTGAATTTTATGTTGAATTTATTTCATACTAAAAGATCGTATATCCAATTGTAATAGAAAACTGGTCTAATTCAATATTGGATGATGCATTGTTTTCTAAAAGCTGTCTGCTTGGAAGATAACGCGCTTCAATGGAATAGTTATCATAACTAAATCCTACACCTAATGCAAAGCCTGCAGAAGTTTGAAATCCGTCTTTTTCAATGGTGACATTGCCGCTTCCTTCTGCGTTTAATAATGCATCAATAAGTACGGCAGCGCTTAGCGATATTTTTGAAGTATCATTTAAAAACATATAATGTTTAAAACCAATCGGAATTTGAATGGCACTGTATTCTAATTTGAATGCTCTTTGTACAGCTAGATCAAAAAAACTGCCTTCACCTTCATAAGAGCTGTAATTAGGCGCTATAAACACAGCCCATTTATTTTTATTAAATGGAAGCACATACGTCAATTCTACTCCAAAAGTTGGCGACCACGCAGTAGCTGTTTCAACACCACCAAAAGAAATTCCTAAAAATCCTAAGTCACTGACAGCGCTACTACTGTAGGCTCCTGCAAATACTTTTAAATGAAATTCGCCTTTTTTAGCTTTGTAAAATTCTACCACTTTTGAGCCTTTACATTCGTTATAATCTTTGAAGAAGGATTTCAAATCATCTGATTTATATGCTACGCGAGTTACTTTTTTTTCGTTAATTCCTTCACATGGAAACTCAGTCAGCAGTTGCTGCTGATAGCGATTATTGTATAAAATATTACGATCTTTATTCGTGTATACATTGTAAATGAGCGGTCGAATGTTACCGTCGTCTAATTGTACATAAAAAGCTCTTTTGTCTTCATCTCGATAAGAATATAAAGTTGCTTTTCCTTCTACCAATACGTTCAATATGAGTTCTGTCTCTTTATATTTTGGACTTCTTTCATAGGATAAATTTGTAGTCGAACGTTCTGAATCGTCATAAGGAACTATATGTTTTTCAAATTTAAACGCATTGTCAATGACCAACGTTTTCAGATTGGTTGAACGTAATGTTTTTGTTTTGCCATTTGGCGTGAGTTTGTATTCAAATTCTGATGGATTGTTAATCCAATCTTCATTTTTAATATAACATTCAGTTTTTTGATTGTTTTGATCAATAAAATACCCTTTTTCAAAGTTGATTTGTGCAACAACTCCTGTAGTAGTTAGTAAAAAGAGGAGCAATGCTCTAGTGTAGTTATTCATAGTTGATTTATTTTTGACAAAAGTAATTAATTAGAATGTAAGAAGTAAGAAAAACCAATAAACGTCATTTTGATGTGATATAACTTTTTGTGTTAAAGCGAAATTATAGATTTTAGGTTTGTTACCGTGATGCGTAAATTTTAAAGTTGCGTACTACCAAGCACTTTTCAATATCATTTTTCTTCATTTTATTACGAAAAATCTCTCCGATGTGACGATTGTGCTCTCGAAGTTTATGAATTGTATATCATTACCGTCAGATCGAGTGAATTTGTGTAACAAATTTGTATCGAGATCTAATTGTTTACATTAAATTCCTTGCTAGTTTCAAATTACTTCTCGATAGATCCTGAATCAAGTTCAGGACACTCCGAAGTAACGCTTTTAATAATGTATCAATTTGTTAATTTGAAAATGTACCAATGTTTCTTTCAAATACGAATGCTACTATAATTTAGACAAATTACCGCACTATCGCTCGTAATGACGAATCAAAATTTTATCAAAAGTCACTTGTTTTTGTCATAGAAATCGAAGTGACGTTTTGAGGAAAACCAACAATAAAAGGAACTAACTTTCGCTAATTCCTTTTGTATGTTTGTTAATTTTAATGTCGAATTTATTCCATTCTTAGAAAATAGTATATCCTAACGTAATTGCGAATTGTTGCATATCAATTGTGGATACATTGAGTTTTCCAAGCAGATTTCTAGGTAAAATATATCTGGCTTCAATAGAATATTTGTCAAAGCTATAACCAAGTCCGAACGTTGCGCTGGCAGCAGTTTCAAAAATTTCATTGACAATCATGACAGTTCCACTGATGTCTCTTTGCAGCGGGATATCAAAAACAGCGCCTCCACTAAAAAATAGTTTAGACGTATCATCTAAAAACATATAATAACGGAATCCTACAGGGACTTGAATAGCGCTGTATTCAAGTAAAAATGTTCTTTGATTGGCTGGGTTTGTATCATCACTACTCACTTCATACGACGTGTAGTTTGGCGCTATAAACATGGACCATTTGTTTCTATTGAATGGAAAAATGTATTCTAATTCCAATCCTGCTGTTGGTGACCAAAACGCACTTTCATCACTTCCTCTCACAAAAAAAGGAGACCTAGACAATTGAGTTTCAGAACTACTATTGTACATTCCGGCAAACACTTTTAAGTGAAATTTATTTTTCCTATTACCGTTGTATTCTACACTGGTAGCACCTTTACATTCGTTATAATCTTTGATGAAATCGCTCAAATCAGTTTCATCATAATCAGTTAACAAGATTTTTTTCTCTGAAACTTTTACACATTCCAATTCAGTAACAAGCTGCTGTTGGTGTCTTTTGTTGTATAAAATCTCGCGACTTTTGTTGGTATACTCATTATAAATGAGTGTTTTAATATTTCCATTACCTATTTTGTAAAAGAACGTACTTTTATTTTTGTCACGATACGAATATAAAGTTGCTTCTCCTTCAACCACAACCTTTAATAAAAGTTGGGTATAACTGAGGTCTGGTGTTCTTTCATATAGCAAATTTTCGATTTCAAAATCAGCATCATTGTATTCAACAATGTGTTTTTGATATTTGTAGGAATTGTCAATTGCAAGTTCTTTGATATTTAAAACTGGTAGTACTTGTGTTTTACCGTTTGGTGTGAGTCTGTATTCAAATCGAGATGGATTGTAAATCCAATCTTCATTTTTGATATAACATTCGGTTTTTTGATCGTCTTGATCAATAAAATACCCTTTTTCAAAGTTAATTTGTGCAAAGATTCCTGTAGTAGTAAGTAAAAAAATGAGCAGTGCTCTGGTATAGTTTATCATAATCAGTTTATTTTACGGCAAAAGTAACTAATTATGATGAAATAAGTAAGAAAAAACAATGAACGTTATTTGAAAAAATTAATCCAATACTTCCACACGGCGAATCATGATATTTTGCTTAGGCCAATCTCCTTTATCTGTAGGTTGATCGGCGATTTTGTCTACGACATTCATTCCTGAAATAACTTTTCCAAAAGCCGTATATTCTTTATTTAAGTGATGCGTGCCGCCTTTTTTCTGTACAATGAAAAATTCGTATGGAGACGCGTATTTGTACGCTTTATCAATATCGCCACTTGGCATGGAAATGACGCCTCTGTCATGTTTAAATCCTTTTTTTGTATCTGGCGGAAGTAAATATTTGCCAATTTTTTCACGTCGTCTGGCAATATTCCAACCATCTGAGTTTCCTCCTTGAATGACAAAATCTTTTACAACTCTATGAAACTGTGTGCCTTCAAAATAATTGCGCTTGGCAAGCATGATAAAATTAGCGCGATGATATGGTGTTTCTTCGTATAATTCAAGATCAATGTTACCGAAGTCAGTCACAATACGAACCTTTTTTTCTGGGTTTTCTTTTCCGTATTTGATCATGTAATCCAATACATTTTTATTGGTTATCAAGACTTCTTTTTTCGGTTTCTTTTTTGCTTTTTTCTCAGGTTTATCAGCTTTTTTTTCCGTGGTTGTTTTCTGTGCTTCTTTCAAATCAGGTGTAGAAGTTTTAGTATCTTCGCAACTAAATACAAAGCCTAACGCAATCAATACAAAGCAAATCTTTTTCATAGATGAATTTTGACAATTTTAAAAAAATCTTACCAAAAATAGCAAAAATCCCACTTCCCGGCATTGATTCTCAGTTGAAAATGGCGCCATCGGTACGTGAAAAAGAATTAGCAGACATGAAAGATCGAATGAAGTCAGCAAAAAAGTCAGCAGTTATGGCGCTATTTTATCCAAATGCAGCGAATGAAACAAATTTTGTATTGATTCTTCGTAAAACTTATAAAGGTGTTCATTCCAATCAAGTTGGATTTCCGGGTGGAAAGTTAGAACCAGAAGATATCAATTACGAGGCAACTGCTTTGCGTGAAACCGAAGAAGAAATCGGAATTAGCGCACCATCGATAGAAATCATCCGAAAACTTACAGCGACATATATTCCGCCCAGCAATTTTATTGTGCAACCATTTATAGGCATTCTTCAAGAAACACCGACCTTTATTCCACAACCTTCAGAGGTAGAACACATCATTGAAGTATCGTTGGCCGATTTCCTTTCCGAACAAGCTGTGATTGAAAAAGAATTGACTACTTCTTACATGAAAAAAATACGCGTTCCTGCCTTTTATCTCAATGATCACGTGGTTTGGGGCGCAACTGCAATGATGCTCAGCGAAGTTAAAGACATCATTTCTGAAGCCATTTCAAATTAGTTTTTGTAAATTTGTAATTCGCTTAAAAATTAAACATACATGGGATTATTCAAAAGAAATCCTTTCGGACATATACTCTTCTTAAAAAAATGGTTGATTAGAATCGCGGGTATGATGACACACAAACGTTATCGTGGTTTTAATGAATTAAAGATCGAAGGTTCTGAAATTTTACGCTCGTTACCCGATAAAAATGTCCTGTTTGTTTCCAATCATCAAACATATTTTGCAGATGTTGTAGCCATGTTTCACGTGTTTAATGCAAGTTTGAAAGGACGTGATGACAATATTAAAAATGTCGGTTACTTGTGGAATCCGAAGTTGAATTTGTATTATGTTGCAGCTAAAGAAACCATGAAATCGGGATTGTTGCCAAAGATATTGGCCTATGCAGGTTCTGTAAGTATTGAACGCACGTGGCGCGCTAATGGAGAAGATATAAATCGTCAAGTAAAGATGAGCGATATTTCTAATATTGGAATTGCCTTGGACGATGGTTGGGTAATTACATTTCCGCAGGGAACTACCAGACCTTGGAAACCTATTCGTAAAGGAACAGCACACATTATAAAGCGCTACAAACCAATTGTAGTTCCCATTGTGATTGATGGTTTCAGACGTTCGTTTGATCGTAAAGGATTGCGCATCAAAAAGAAAGGGATTTTACAGTCTATGGAAATCAAAGAGCCTTTAGAAATTGACTACGACAACGAAACTGTCCCAGAAATTATAGAAAAAATAGAATTTGCCATTGAGCAGCATCCATCTTTCTTAAAAGTAATTCCACAAGCGGAATTGGAAGCCATGGAAAAGCTCAACGAAACCCGCAAGTGGGAATATTAAAATTACAAAAGATAGAAACTATAAAAAAAGGACTCAAGCGAAATTACTTTGAGTCCTTTTTCAATATATAGTTGTGATTAACTAACTAAGCGTTGTTGTCGGGTGTTTCTTCCGAATTGTCATTGACAGTTGCTTGAATAGCTTGCCCAACTTTGAAAAATATTTTATAAATAAACTTTATCAATCCACCATTATTGAGTGTATGCATGGATGTGTTTGAAGTTGTATGTGTAATTGAAGTAGTTGCAAATTGTTGTTGAAAACTTTTGGTTGACTCATGTGCGCTCACTGAAACGGTAAACATGATGGCACACACAATAAAGAAAATCTTTTTCATAATAGTATTTTGTTAATGTTAGTGGTTA
>JBCCLS010000160.1:0-7209 GCA_039026835.1 Bacteroidota bacterium
AGAACTCACCAATTTTAAGAAAGTCGGAATCATCATTGAGCAACAATTGGTTAATGTATTATCATTGCAAGAAACCTTTGCGCCCATTGTACAAAAGCTAGAAGCGGATTTTACGATTATTCCTTTTGATTCACTTTCAGATATAACCAATAATCTAGATGGAGTGGACGCCATATATCTTGCGGGCGGTTTTTTCTTGACGAGAAATCAAGTAAAAGAACTCGCTATGCTTCTTATTCAGAAAAAAATTCCATCGTTTACCAATAACGGCACCAATCAGGTAAAGTTAGGATTGATGGCGACGAATCAGGCAGAGAATACATTTGAACAATTTTCAAGACGTATTTCACTCACGGTAGAATCCTATGTAAATGGTACGCCACTTTCGGAAATGCCTGTTTTTATCGATTACAATTCGCGCTTGACGCTCAATTACAACACGACAGAATTGGTAGATGTGCCTATAAAATACAGTCTGATCAACGATACCGATTTTGTGGGCGAGTTTAAAAATGTACTTTCAGAAAAGCAATATGACTTACTTGGCGTGATAGAAGATGTATTGGGCAAAAACCTATCCTTACAAGCTTCACAAAAGGAGATTGATCTGGTAGAGCAAGATGTAAAAACGTCGAAAAGTAACTATTTGCCAAGTCTCACCGCTGCAGCAACAGGAACGTATGTCGATCCGAATTTGGCGGAAGTTAGCAACGGACAAAATCCTGAGTTTTCCACTTCGGGGAATGTTACTTTGCAACAAACGATCTTTTCAGAAGCAGCAAATGCAAATATTGATATTCAAAAAGACTTGCTCAAAGCACAGCAAGAAAACTTCAACGCAGAACAATTAGATTTAATTTTCAATGCATCCAACGCCTATTTCACTACATTAATCCTAAAAGCAAATGCACAAATACAATTGCAAAACTTAGCCTTAACTAAGAAAAACTTGGAACTTGCCAAGCAAAACTTTGACGTAGGAGAATCTGGAAAGTCAGATATGCTGCGTTTCCGAAGTCAGATGGCACAAAATACCCAATCCATGGTAGAAGCTGTCAATCAACTAGAACAATCTTTTGTAGGTTTAAATCAATTGCTGAACAATCCGACAGGTACCGAAATTGATGTAGAAGATGTAGCACTGGGCGAAGGTATTTTCAAAAATTACAATTACGAAGAATTAACCCAACTCTTGGATGATCCAAAACTGAGAGAACCTTTTATTGCGTTTTTGGTAGAAGAAGCCAAACGAAATGCACCTGAATTAAAGGCATTGGGTTATAATTTGAATGTGACTGAACGCAACATAAAACTCAATGGAAACGGACGTTTTTTACCAACAGTTGCCTTGGAAGGACAATACAGTCGCACGTTCAATCGATCTGGTGCGGGAAGTACATTTCCGGCAGGATTTCCTGCTACACCTGATGGTTTTTATAATGTTGGCGTCAATGTTTCCATCCCTATTTTTAATAGAACACAAACCAATATCAACAAACAAATTGCCACGATCCAAAAAGATCAATTAGACATCAATATTGACAATACGGAATTGGCAATCTCTGCGAACATTCGCAACAGCGTCCTAACCTTAATCAATCAAATTTCCAATTTAGAACTCTCTAAAATTTCAGAAGAAACCGCAAAAGAAGCCTTGGAATTGACACAAACATCGTATTCCAACGGAGCCGTAAACATCGTACAATTACTGGACGCACAAAGTAATTACCTAAACGCTCAACTAGCACGTGCCAACGCATTGTACAACTATCTGATCAGTATTTTAGAATTGGAACGAAACTTAGGGTATTATTTCATCCTGAACACCGAACAAGCCAATACTGCTTTCAGACAACGCTTTTTAGACTATTTAAACCAACAAAACTAACCATCAACGCAAAATCTACACCGATGAAGCATTTTTACACCATACTAATCGCAGCTGCACTATGTACTTACATTTCTTGTGGAGAAGAAGAAAAAAAACAAGAACAACCAAAACGTCCTGTAAAATATCAACAAGTAGGATATTTAGGTGGCGAAAAAATCCGAACCTTTAGTGGAACTGCACAAACGGATAAAATCATAAAACTCAGTTTCCGAAGCGCTGGAATTGTGACGCAGTTTGCTATAAAACTAGGTCAAAAAGTAAAAAAAGGACAATTGCTGGGAAAATTAGACAATGTAGCCTCTCGATTGTCGTATGAACAAGCGGTAACACAAGTAAACAGTGCTGAATCGCAACTCAATACATCAAAGCTAAGTTTGGACAGAATCCGTACACTCTACGAAAAAGGAAGTGCTTCACTGAGTGATTTTGAAGCGGCTAAAAATTCCTATAAAACGGCATTGGAAAGTTATAAATCCTCCAAAAGAGGTTTGGCAATTCAACAAGAGCAAATCAACTACGGATACTTGTATGCGCCTGAAAATGGTACAATTTCAACTGTGAATGTAGAACTTGATGAAAATATAAGTGCAGGACAATTAATCGCAACCTTAAATTCTGGAACAGACATGGAAATCACATTGGGAATTCCTGAAAGTGTCATCAATGGTGTAAAAAGTGGCATGGATGTTTCGGTAGATTTTTCTTCGCTTTCCAATGAAAAATTTAAAGGAAAAGTCACAGAAGTGTCGCCCGCGGTTGATGCCAATACAGCAACGTATCCTGTGCGCGTAACCATCAGCAATCCATCAGACAATATAAAAAGCGGAATGACGGCAAATGTTACCTTCGATTTTGGCGATCAAAAGATGAATGCGAAAACTTTAGTCGTTCCCGCAAATGCAGTTGGAGAAGATAGTGACGGACGTTTTGTCTTTTTAATTGAAGTAGAAGGTGATAATGCCAAAGTAAAAAAACAGCAAGTCACCATCGGAACACTTACGCCAGATGGTTTTGAAATCAAATCGGGATTATCGGCAGGACAAAAAATTGCAACAGCAGGTTTGCAAACTTTACTAAATGGTCAAGAAGTGAAACTTAACTAACCGATCAACACACAGTCTTATGAATTTAGCAAAATTTTCTATTGAAAAGAATCGAATCACATTGATGGTGTTGGTCACGATTATCCTCTTGGGAATTACCATGTATTCTGGATTATCGCGTGATAGTATGCCGCCATTTACTATTCGTGTGGCGTCTGTAGTATCGGTATTTCCTGGTGCTAGTCCTGAACGTGTAGAACAATTGGTGTCAGATAAAATTGAAAAACTTGCACAAGAACTACCCGAATTAAAAGAAGTAACCAGTACCTCGCGTACAGGCTTGTCCATCGTTGCTGTAACTTTAAAAGATGAGGTAAAAGAAGAAAAATTGCAAGCCGTTTGGGATCGACTGCGTCGCAAATTAAATTCATTACAAGGATTGCCTGATGGCGTAGTACCAGATTTACAAGATGATGGTATTGGCGATGTGTACGGGATTGTGGTTGGAATTACTTCCGATGGTTTTTCGTATGCAGAAATGAAAACCTATGCAGACGACATCAAAGACGATCTCATCAAACTTCCAGATGCAGCAAAAGTTGTTTTGGGAGGAATTCAGGAAGAACGTGTGTTTGTAGAGTTTGACAATGCACGTTTAAAAGAATACGGTTTGTCCGCTTCCAAACTACAGCAAATCATCGCTTCTACAAATATTCTGAGTTCTGGTGGACAAATCAATTCTGGGGAAGAACGCGTGATTTTAGAACCTACTGGAAACTTTAATTCGGTTCAGGAAATAGAAGATATGTTAATTCCCGTAGGTGCTGATGGCACACAATCTGTTAAATTAGGAGATATTACAACAATCAAAAAAGCATATATAGATCCGCCTACTCAAAAAGTACGTTTAAACGGAAAAGACGCTGTTTCTATACATGTAAATCTCAAAGAAAACTCAAATGTCATCTTTCTTGGTGAAGAAGTAGACAAAGTAGTCAATCGCTGGAAAGCCAAACTACCTGTGGGATTGGAGTTGACGCGTGTTTCTTCACTCGATACGTATATTGATAATAAAGTAGACAATTTTATCAGCAACCTAATGCAATCTATCGGAATTGTATTGGTCGTAATGCTTGTATTTTTAGGCATTCGTACAGGATTTGTTATTGCAAGTTTGATTCCTATCGTAACCATTATGACACTTATGATTATGGGCGTAATTAGCATGGGACTTAATCAAGTAACGCTTGCAGCCTTGATTATGGCATTAGGAATGTTGGTTGATAATGCCATCGTGGTTGCCGAAACTATTATGGTAAAAATGGAACAGGGAATCGACAAGAAAAATTCCGCCGTTCAAGCCTTTGCCGAATTGTGGATGCCGTTATTAATCTCCACACTAACAACATCAGCTGCATTTTTGGCATTTTACATGTCGCCAACATCCATGGGAGACATTGTGGGACCAATTTTTGTAGTGATTACCATTGCGTTGATGTCTTCTTGGATCATTGCCTTGACTGTGATTACGATGTTTTGCTATTTGTTCTTAAAAGTAGTGCCAGAAGGAGAGCAAAAAGAAAGCTTTATCGATAAAATCATCAACAGATTCAAACGCTTTTACAAGAATTTAATTTTAGGCGCTTTGGCAAATAAATACAAGGTGATTGTTGGCATTTTTATCTTGTTTTTCTGCTCGTTATACGGTTTTACTAAAGTAGAATTTTTATTCTTCCCTGACAGTGATCGAAATATGATTACAGTGGATATTAACTTGCCTTCTGGAACAAAAATAGAAGTCACTACCGACTTGGTCAAGGAATTAGAGCAATACATGACCGACTCTTTAAAAGTTACGGAAACGCATACCAACGGTATTGTAGATTGGTCATCGTATATTGGACAAGGACCAGAATCCTATGATTTGGGTTATTCACAAGATGAAGCCAATTCTAGTTATGCACATATTTTGGTCAATACATCCTCGTTCAATGAAAACAATGCTATGATTGCCAAGTTGGATGCCTTTGGTTTTGAAAACTTTCCCAACGCAGATATCAAAGTAGGTTCATTGGCTGCAGGTGGTGGCGGAACGCCTATTGAAATTAAAGTATCTGGCGAAAGCCCAAATGAACTTGCTAAAATTTCAGAAAGTATCAAATCAAAATTATACGGAATTGCAGGAACCAAAAACATCAAAGACGATTGGGGACCAAAAAGTAAAAAGTTCCTTATTCAAATTGATCAAAATAGGGCACAAAATGCTGGGATTTCCAGTCAGGATATCGCTACGTCGCTTCGTACGGTATTGGACGGTTTTCAAACAGGAGAATATCGCGAAAACGACAAATCCATTCCTATCGTAATGCGCAGTGACGCAAGTCAGCAACAATCGTTGGCATCTTTAGAAACCTTAAATATTTACGCGCAAAATTCAGGAAAAAGCATTCCTTTATCGCAAGTAGCATCTATCATTCCACAATGGCAATATTCTAAAATCAAACGTTTGGATTTACGCCGAACTATCAATATTTCCAGTGAATTACGTGCAGACGGAAATGCTTCTGCTATCACCAATGAAATTACACCTTGGTTGAATGAGCAGCAAAAAAACTGGCCAGCAGAATATACTTATGAATTTGGAGGTGACGCTGAAAGTTCTGCAGAAAGTATGGGCTCTGTCATAAAATATTTGCCTTTATCAGGATTTATTATTGTGATGCTATTAATCATCCAATTCAACTCGTTCCGAAAAATGATCATGGTGGTTTTAACGATTCCTTTAGGTGTCATTGGTGTTGTTATTGGCTTATTAACCTTTCAAGAACCATTTGGATTTATGCCGTTTTTAGGCGTAATTTCCTTGGCGGGAATTGTCATAAACAATGCGATTGTGCTCATAGATCGGATGGAAATAGAACAGCGCGATCTCGGGCGAACCGAGCAGGATGCAGTCATTGCGGCGTGTTTGCAGCGTTTTCGTCCTATATTGCTGGCAACATTTACTACCGTTCTCGGATTGATTCCCTTATACCTAAGCGGCGGCGAAATGTGGGAAGGAATGGCTGTGAGCATTATGGTAGGTTTACTGTTTGGAACTGTAATTACATTGTTATTCATTCCAGCGTTGTACAGTGCTTTGTTTAAAGTAAATTACAAAAACTATGAATTCAATGAACAACTTTTAGAAGCATAATTAGATGAAAGCTTTCTTTGCAAATTTATACATTCACAGATTTGAGCAGTTTATTACGACACAGTTTTTAATCTTGTTTGGATCGTTGTTTTTTACAGAAGTAATTTTTCAATCTACCTTATTGCCAGCACTTTTTATTTTAAATATAGCAAGTGGTATCATCTTAGTTTCCCAGCAAAAAAAAGCGATGTGGTTTTTAATTTTGTTGTTTGCCATTGCTGCAATTGTATTTGGAAATAGCTTTTTTACTGCGGTAGAAAAAGACGAATTAACACTAACACGGCTTTCCATCTATTTTACTTTTTACATTGTAGTAGCCATAGAAACCATTCGCCAAGTTTGGATTGAAAAAGAAGTAGATCGTATGGTTATTATTGGTTTAATGAGTGGTTATATTTCCTTAGGATTCTTGGCGTTTTGTATGTTAGTGACCATTGAGTTGATTACACCAAATTCATTTACTGGCGCGTTGTTAGATGTTCAAAATGCGGAAGCCCGTATTGATAGTTTAATGTATTACGCTTACATTACACTATTAACAATTGGTTACGGTGATATTGTACCTGTAACACCCATTGCACAAAAAGCAGTTGTACTTATTGGATTGGTAGGACAGTTTTATATCGTTATCATTACTTCTGTAGTGGTTTCAAAATACATTGATATTTCAATTTTGAAAAAAAGAAAGTAAAAATACTGTACTACTAGATGCTGAACAGTATTTTAGGTATCAATTACGGTCTATCTGAAGTTTGCTCCAAAATAATATCAAACTGCTCTAAAGGATTTCTGAACTTCACATTAAAATAAATGTCTTCACCATTTGGGTTATATGGATAGGCTGCACCGTGAATTTTGCGATTTGCAAAGGCAACTGGTCCCCAAAGCATTCCTGGTTTTAAAATTGGGATTGATGAAGGTTCAAAAGTTTTCCATTCGCCATGTGCTAAAAATGTAGGTCTAGGAGGCATTTCGCCAGCCAAGACATTTACTGCGATTTCTCTTGGAAGCTCATTATGTATTGAAATTGATTTAATCCCTGGACCGGCTGCCAGCATTTCTTCGTGATGTGTATCCAT
>JBCCLS010000161.1:0-7200 GCA_039026835.1 Bacteroidota bacterium
GTTTGAGATTGGATTTCGTTACCTTTTTTGGCAACTGGAAGAGTAATCCATCCATAGTTTTGGTGTGTTAGTTTTTGTTATAAGGTCTGCATAAATTTAACTGATGTTTTCTCAAAAAAGCAACGTATAAATACGTAATTCCCAATAAATCAGCTAATTTAGATGCATTACAAATAATCAAAACACACAATTTTTAGAAAGTTTTCAACCAACATATACTATTGGTAAGCGCCCGTTTTTACACAAAGTAGATCACACAAAAAATACTTTTTACTTCAAAAATAAAGCTTGCTATTCATCTAGAAATTGGAGAGATATATCCAAAACTGTAATCAATTAATTTTTTACCATTCTTTTTTTATCTAAATTTAAAACGAACAAAATTTTGAAGTATGAAATGTGCGGTAGCTATTTTTGACACAATTAAAGATGATGATCCGCACATTGCATCTGACATTATTTAAAAAAATAGAATAAACAGATGAAACAAGTATTGCTATTATTGATGCTTTGTGTTGCCATTCCCTCTCTGGCGCAAACTGAGTTATCAGACGACGAAGCGGAATCTAAATTGCTCGTCAACAACGACCGATTGATCGTCTTAGATTTTTATGCCACTTGGTGTGGACCTTGCAAGCGTATGAATCCTATTTTAAAGGAATTGGATAAGAAATACAAAGATCGTGTTGATTTTTACAAGATTGATGTCGATAAAAGTCAGGTAGATGACGCCTTAGGAATTGCGGCAATGCCAACGTATTTATTTATCAAAAACAGTTCAAATTTAGAACAGATTGAAGGTGCGATGAGCAAAACTCGCATGGAAGGGTTGATAAAAAAACATATAAAAACTGTAGTTGACGATGAGGAAGAAGTAGAAGAAACAGTCATTGAATCCACTGAAAGTAATGATGATGAAGTTGTGTATGAAAGTGATTTTGACATGACTGATTTCAGCCAAACCAACTTGAATAAAATTTGGGATTCTTCTTCTAAATTAAATTCAATGGCGTGGAATGCATACGAGAATCAAGATAATGTCAAAATTTTACTGAAAGCGATTAAAGTGGTAGAGCGTTCCATCGAACTAGAAAAAAACTATTATAACGTAGATACACATGCCGCTTTGTTATACAAAACTGGAAATTATACCAAAGCCTTAAAAAAAGCAAAAGAAGCGGTTGACATTGCTAAGAAAGAAGGACTTGCGTATAGGACAACCACAGAATTGATTGAAAAAATTATTGATGCAATGTAGTTTTCATCAGTAGAAAAATATGTAGATGCTATCTAAAAAAGACAGGTTTCAGTTTCTTATAACAGTTGAAAATCAACATGATGAGATTCTGAAACCTTTGCTTTTTAGACAGTATCTTTTTTATAACTTATTTTTAAGAACTTTCTTTATCTTAGTCGCTCACCAAATACTTTGTGATGACAAATACACAATTCTTAGATGGTTTTATGTGCGCAGTTTTATTCATTGCGTTTCTGCATGGAATTGTATTGACAGCATTGTTATTTTTTAATAAACGATTGCAAGCAAAAGCAAATCGTTTTCTCGCTTTGGCCATTTTGGGCGTGTCGTTACTGCTTTTTTATGAGTTCATTTCCTTTATCGGATTGGACGAAGAGATAGAAGGAATCATCCAATTAATTCCTATTTATTTAAGTTCAGCAATCCCGATTGGATTGTATTTTTTTGTAACCTATTTAATTAATCCGAAGCATACACTGAA
This sequence comes from Bacteroidota bacterium, assembly GCA_039026835.1. Lineage (GTDB taxonomy): Bacteria > Bacteroidota > Bacteroidia > Flavobacteriales > Flavobacteriaceae > Kordia. Next base: position 1,740 of record JBCCLS010000161.1, read on the forward strand.
ATCATGGGAAAAATGGTGGATACTTCCCTTGTTACTTCAAGCTTTTTTGGGCATGCTCTATGTGCCTTTAGAAGAATTCTACACAATAAAAACAGTGGCAATACTGCTTGAAATATTACCGTTCGCAGAAGAGTTTATAGGCTTTGCTACATCTTTATTTTTATTGCCAATCACCATCTATAAAGTGAGAAACTATCAAAAGTTCATCGCCCTAAATTATTCTACTATAGACCGCAAAAGTTTATTATGGCTACTCAATTTTTTGATTGCTTTTTCTATCCTATTGATTTTATGGTGGATTAGTTGCATGCGATGGTTGCTAGGATATTCATATGAAACAACCTATAACTATGTAATTATCGGAATGGTTATTCTATTATTTTCGATTGGTTACTTTGTGATTCAACAATATCATTTATTTGAAATTATTTCTTTTTCGCCTAAAAAAACACCCGAAGAGAAAAGCGAAAAAAAACTATCTGCAAAAACAGATACGTATTATTCTGAATTATTACAACTGCTTGAAGAAAAACGCTTGTATGAAAATGTAGAACTCACCTTGGATGATTTGGCACAAGAATTACAATTGAGTAGCGGCTATCTTTCGCAAATTATCAACAAAAAAGAGCAGAAAAGTTTTTTTGAATTTGTCAATTTTTATCGCGTCGAAGCAGTTAAAAAAAAATTAGTAGACAGCACATACGCACATTATGATATTTTGAGTATTGCCATGGAAAGTGGATTTAAATCAAAGTCTACCTTTAATGCCGTATTTAAAAAAATGACCAAATACACGCCATCTGCCTACAAAAAGAAGCATTTATAAGTGCAAGTACATGCACTTTTAATGTATTCGTACTTTGTAAATGCAGAAAAAAGCATCTTTGGAAAAAATTATACTGTATGACACGAAAAGATTTTATAAAAGCCTGCACACTACTCGGAATTTCACTACCATTTCAATCGGTTTTAGCTTCTTGTAGTACTGACGATACTACTGCAACTCCAAATAATTTTAGTGGAAAAGTACTCATCATTGGCGCAGGTCCTGCAGGAATGTCTGCGGGATATTTACTGGCGCAACAAGGAATTGATTTTGAAATTTTAGAAGCGGCGTCAACCTATGGCGGACGTATCAAACACAATACAACTTTTGCTGATTTCCCGATTTCGTTAGGCGCAGAATGGCTGCATGTTTCTACAGCCGAATTACCTGCTATTGTCAACGATAATTCTGTGAATATTACCACAGTTACACAAGGCTACCAAGGAAGTGATACGTTAGGTTATTATGAAGATGGAACTTATGTAACTAGCACTTTATCAGACTGGGGCGATTATGCCGACCGAAAATTTATTGGCAGTAGTTGGTTAGATTTCTTTCAAACGTATATTGTGCCTAGTATTCAGTCAAAATTTGTGTTTAATACCGAAGTGACAGCGATCAATTATCAAGATAGTTCTGTAGTATTGACAACTAGTACTGAAGATACGTATGAAGCAGACAAAGTGATTGTCGCAGTTCCGTTAAAAGTATTGCAAAACAATCGTATCAATTTTACACCTGCGTTGTCAAGTTCCAAACAACAAGCAATTGAAAATGCGCCAATTTGGGGAGGAATTAAAGTTTTTATAGAATTTACACAGCAATTTTATCCGACTTTTTTGTCAACTTCAGATAGTGAAACATCCGCTGGACAACGTTTGTATTATGACGCTGCTTACGGTCAAAATTCTACAAAAAATATTTTAGGGTTATTCGCAGTTGGTGAACAAGCAGAACAATACCAGAATCTTTCCGGAAATGCACAACGCGATTATATACTAAGCGAATTGGATGCCGTTTTTAATGGTGCTGCCACGCAAAACTACGTCAATCATATTGTCCAAAACTGGAATGATGAACCTTATATTGGCGCAGCGTATTTGGCAGATAATGCATCTTCTAGTATTTCTACAGTCTTATCAAGTTCTGTGAATGACAAACTCTTTTTTGCAGGCGATGCATACACGCAAGAAGACGACTGGAGTGCCGTACACAATGCAGCGCGTTCTGCACGCGATGCTGTAGCCGACATTTTAACGGATTAGGACAAAGTGCTATAGATTTCTTTTTTTATTTGTCTGTAAAATGATACTTTTGGTTGTGCGTCAAATTTCTCGCGCATTACCAAATATCGTTATCATGAAAAAAAAGTTCTTAGCATTTTGTATTCTTACTGTACTAACTATCTGTATTACAACAGCACAAACTACTGATCCACCTGCAAAGAAACAACAAGCAATCAAAGCGTCCGTAGGTTTTGGAATTAGTGTTCCATATGATGATGATGCCGATTTTTATGGTCAAGGATTTTTTGCGCAGGCAGAATATGTATATTCCGTGACCAAATGGTTTGACATTCGACCATACGCAGGATTTATTTTGTCAAGTTCAGATGAAAATACTACCGGATTTGCGCAACGCGAATTGACTGCTGATATGAATGCTTTTCTATTGGGTGGAAAAGTACGTATCAAAGCTCCGATACGCTGGGTGGCTCCTTTCATAGAAATTGGCGTAGGAATGTCGGTGGGAGAATTTGAAACCGTCACCAATACGATCGCAATTGAAGAAAGTGGACTTATTTTTCATATTCCATTTTCTGTTGGTTTGGCTTTAGGTCCGAAACACAATTTTGAAATAGCTTTTACGTATTATTATCACAATTCCATTGATCAATTTGCGGGTGCCGCTGCATTTGGGATTACATTTCCGTTGAATTAAGACATATTTGTAACAAAACCAATACATGTTCGTCTTGCTGTATAAATGAGTCCAACTATGAACTTAAAAAAGTTACAACAAATTGGTGGTATTGCTGCAGTCTTAGAAGCGTGCATTTACATTTTTACTTTTATCATCTTCGGAAGTGTATTGGTGCAACCAAATCCAGAAGCGGATGCTGCAGAGAAACTTGCTTTTTTAGCAGATAATTACAGGTTGCTTACTGTTGTTAACTTCCTGAGCTATATTGTATTTGGAATTATACTTGCTGTGCTTGTCGTAGCGATTCATGAACGCTTTAAAAATCGGGTTCCCAGAATGTCCAAACTGATTGCCATTTTTGGATTCACGTGGGTTGTTTTGGTCATTGCCAGCGGTATGATTTCCAATATTGGTTTACAGAAGGTAGTGACACTCTTTGCCAAAACTCCCGAAAATGCCATGCAAATTTGGTCGAGTGTTACAATTATTACGGAAGGACTTGGCGGTGGAAACGAAATTGTAGGCGGCGTTTGGGTATTGTTGATTAGCTGTGTGGCTTTGGATCAAAATTTATTGTCAAAATCTTTGAATTTACTCGGAACCATTGTTGGAGTCGTGGGCATCTTTACCATATATCCATTGGAAGAAATCACGATCATTTTTGGAGTCACACAAATTGTTTGGTTTTTGTGGATTGGTCTTTTTATGATTCAGAAGCCGCTAGGAGTACGGAGTTAAGGCTATTTTTTCTTTTTTTCATTTCCATAGATGTTACGCATGTGCATTACAAGTATTATAGTATTTGCTTGGCTCGATAGTTACAGCATGGATATCAAAGAAAGTGAAAATCATGCTGAAATTTTAATTACTTGTATTGTAATTGATCAGGTTTTGCATGATGGGCGGAATTCGTAATTTAGAAAAGTTGTAACACCAACCCAAATTTTGTATCAGAATAAAAAAACGAATTCAACATGAAATTTCCTTTTAGTAAAAACTATTCAGATACAGCTCAACAAACATTGGTAAAAAAAGCGATTGAAGGTGATAGAAATGCATTAAATGAAATCATCAGTTTTCATCAACCTTTTATTTATCATGTAGCTTGGAAATTATGCCACGATCCGATTGATTCGCAAGATTTAACACAAGAAGTGCTCATAAAAGTCATCACCAAACTCGCCCAATTCAATTTTAAAAGCAAGTTCAGAACTTGGCTGTATCGCATAGTCGTAAATGAATTTTTGCAAGCCAAACGCAGAAAAGGAGAACAACAATTTTCTGATTTTGATGATTATGGAAAACGCTTGGAACAAGTTCCCAATCCTGAGTTGAGCATCGAAGAACAAATTACGTATCAAGAACTTTCTAAAGAAATGCAAATTCAATGCATGAGCGGCATGATCATGTGCTTAAATAGAGAACAACGCTTGATTTTTATCTTAGGAGCGAGTTTTGGAATTGATCATAATTTAGGCGCAGAAATCTTCAATATAAGTACACAAAACTTTCGAATAAAACTACATCGTGCTCGAAAAGATCTTTTCAATTATATGAATAATAAATGTGGATTGGTGAATAAAAGCAATCCGTGTCGCTGTCCGAAAAAGGCAAAAGCACTTAAAGAAATGGGCGTTTTAGATGAAACCAAAATGACGTTCAATATCAAAACACAATACAAAGTCAAAGATTTTGTCGAAGAAAATCACGCTGCCGCTTTGGATGATTTTACAGATACCTACACAAAACTATTTCAAGAACATCCCGTAAAAAGCGATTTCAATAAAGATACCATTGTTAAAGAATTAATCAATAACGATAAGCTTTCAAGCTATTTTAAATTGTAGTTTGATCCAAAAATACTACCAAAAAAGGTTGCTTTATTTAAAGTGACCTTTTCTGTTTTGTAACACATCTTTTTTTACTGCATCAAAGTGTAAATCATATTAAATTCTATTCATGAAAACACACGAAATCGCTACTAGTGTCGTAGCACTTTTACGAGAAGGAAAATTTAAAGGTGTCTATGATCATTTCTTCAATTATGAAGATGTACGCCACATTGAGCCGCAATCGCCATTCTTTCCAAATTTAACAGGCGTAGCTGCTATCAAAGAAAAAGATGCACAAATGCAAGCCAATATTGCTTCTGTTGAACAGATGGAAATTGGCGAACCTATTGTATCCAAAGATCATTTTGCCATGACTTATAAAATCAATTTCACCTTAAAAGATGGTAGCAAAATGGAGTTGGATGAAATCATTGTCTACCAAGTGAAAGACGGAAAAATAATACTTGAACAATTCTTTTATTAATCTTTAAAACTATTAAAATGAAAAAATACATCGGAAAATTAATTGTAGCAGTCCTACTCACATTTACACTAAATTCAAATGCACAAAACAATGCAGCAGATTTAAGTTATGTAGTCAAAATTGATGCATCAGCGGATAAAATTTGGGAACAGGTTCGAAAAATGGACAATATTGATAAAATCTCTTCTTATGTGGGCAGTCTGCAATGGATTGGTCCCAGAGGTGTCGGTGGTATACGAATTTGTACAGCTCCTGACGGAAAAGGAAAATTCAAAGAGAAAATCCTAAAGTTTGACGATCAACAGCGTTCGTATACTTGGCAAGTAGTAGAAGGAATTCCTGCGAAAAATGTAATTAACAGTTTTAAAATTGTCGATTTAGGACGCAATAAATCCA
>JBCCLS010000162.1:0-7139 GCA_039026835.1 Bacteroidota bacterium
CAGAAACGACTGCTGAAACATACATTAAAGAAAAAGCAAAACATATTTTTGATTTAGAAAATGGACCGTTAATGAGTCTAGGTTTTGTAAAGATTTCAGAAGAAAAAAATATATTCTATTACAATTTGCATCACATAATTAGTGACGGACTTTCCATGCATATATTGTCTAAAAATCTAATCAGTTTCTATCATGATTATGTCCGTGAAGATACACCGCAAGTACAACCATTACGTATTCAGTACAAAGATTATGTGGCGTGGCAACAAGCAGAAATAGAAAGTAAAAAATCCAATGAATATCATACCATGTGGAAAGAGCTCTTTAAGGAAGAAATTCCAAGAGTCCGCTTGCCATTTGAAAACAAACGACCAGAAAAATTCACCAATATTGGTAATGGAATCCAGTTCAACTTAGGGAAAAAATGTAGAGATGGTTTACAGCAAATTTCCAACACGCAAGAAGGCTCAATGTATATTACGATGATCTTTTTGGTAAAACTACTCTTTCATAAATATGTTGGAAATAAAAAAATTATGGTGGGTTCTTCATTTTCTACCAGAACACATTCAGAATTAGCAGATCAAATAGGTTTTTATATCAATAACTTACCGCTAATTACAGACATTGAAGAAACGCAGACACTAGAAAACTTATACAAAGCTATTAAATCGCATACTTTTGAAATCAGTAGTATTCCTTGGTATCCGCTAGAATTGTTAATAGATCAAATTTCGTACAAGTACGATCCTTCCTATTCAGGATTATTCAATGTGTTAGTAGAATATCACGAAGATCAAGTTCATGATAAAAACGCTAAAGAAAACAGTGCATTTATCAAATATTTTGACAATATGCCTTGTCAATTTGATCTCTCTTTTGAATTCCACGAACATGCAAAAGATATTGTTTGTAACATACTATACAACACTTCTTTATTTGAAAAACGTCACTTAGAATTGTTTGTCAGTAGATTTCGAAATATAGCTGATCAACTCACAGATTTTATGGAGCAATTTCCTCAAAAACAGCTTCATGAATTGCAATTAGATATAGAAGAATTACCAACATTCACACCTAAAAAAGCAATCTCTCTCGAAGAGAATTTTTAAACAAGAAATAAAAAAACCAAATATAATTCACAAACAGCTTTACCATCTGAGATCGTAAGGGTAAGTCTCTACATGGAAACATAAAGCTGTTTCGTTAACCAAAAAAAGCTCACATTATGATTAAATCGCTCATTCACTCAATGGCTGTATGTCCAGATATGACAAAAAACTATCCAAAAATTAAATATGGAAAAGGTATCTACTTATATGATGAAAATGGAAAAAGATACCTTGATGGTTCTGCTGGTTCGTCATCAGTTGCCAATATTGGTCACGGACGACAAGAAGTTGTAGATATCATTACAGAACAAGTTTCCAGAATATCAGTATTACCAACACATGCATTTAGCTGTGAAGTGGTAGAAAATTACTTAGGTAGATTGGTTGATTTTGCACCTGCAGGCTACAAAAAATCTTGGACTGTAATGAGTGGAACGGAAGCTGTGGAAAATGCAGTAAAGTTAGCATTACAATACCATCAAATACGTGGAGAAAACACGCGCTATAAAATCATTTCAAGATGGAATACATATCACGGAAACTCTGTATTTATGCTAGACATTGGAGGAATGAAAATTCGCCGAGGTCTTTATGACAAATGGCTCAACAACTTTCCACATATTTCGCCAGCATACAATTACAGAAGGCCAGAAGCTTTAACAGAAGAAGCATACGTACAAAGCTTGTTACACGAATTTGAACAAACCATCGTAGAAACAGGTCCAGAAACGGTTGCAGCTTTCATTGCAGAACCTGTAATTGCAGCGGCAATGGGCGCAGTGCCACCACCAAAAAACTACTTCAAAGGAATTTATGAAATCTGTAAAAAATATGGAATTCTATACATCTCCGATGAAATCTTATCAGGATTTGGAAGAACAGGCGAAAACTTCGGAATCAACAATTTCGGAATCATTCCAGATATCATTGCATCAGGAAAAGGAATCAGCGGCGGCTATTTCCCACTATCAGCAGTGTTGGCTTCAGACAAAGTAGTACAACCCTTTGTTGATACTAAAACAGCATTCTTAGGCGGACACACATTTGCATGTAATCCAGTGGGAGCAGCAGTTGGAAATGCCGTATTAGACATTTTGGAGCGTGAACAACTCATTCAAAACTCTAAAAATATGGGTGAATTATTCCGATCAAAATTAGCTTCATTATATGAATTTGATATGGTGGGAGATGTAAGAGGTGTAGGATTGCAATGTGGAATTGAACTCGTAAAAGACAAAATTACCAAAGCGCCATTTGATCCAGAAGTAAGACTCTCAAAACGCATTGGTGAAAAAGCGATAGAAAAAGGAGTGGTTTTATATCCAGGAAGAGGTTCTGTTGATGGAACTGCTGGAGATCATATCTTAATCACACCAGCTTTAACCATCAATGAAGGACAATTGGATGAAATTGTAGCCGTAGTTAAAGAATGCTTAGAAGAAGTTACTGTAGAACTAAACAAAGAAACCGTATAACATGAACTTACAGGAAGTTATAAAAACAGCTAGAACGGAAGAATATTGGAGAATGCATCTTAGCGACATCTCCAACACGGAAAATAGCTCTTTTTTTGAAACTCATATAAAAAGTACGAATGCAATTACTGTGGAAAAAGTATTGCTCAACAAAGAAGCTGTTACAAAAGTTGCTGAACTTTGTAATCATTCTGATGTATTAATCTATAATTTCTATCTAACTGTATTCACAATACTCTATAGAAATTATCAAAAAGACATCATGTTAGTATCTCCTACAGATCAATTTGAACATGTAGAAGCTAAAAACGAGCTGTTTTTTATACAACCTGCAATACTTCCGAATTCCACGTTCAAAACAGTATTTTCTGCACAAAAAGAACAATTGGTAACACAGCTTGACTATGCATTGCCTTGGCATATCATTCAAGAGTATTTCAATGAAGAAGGATTACTAGAAGAAGTTCAGCCAAGTAGTTTTATCATTGGAAAGTCTTTACAGACAAATGTTATAGAAACGGAGTGTATCAAAACCATATTTACCTGTGAGTTAGACAGTGCCGAACCTTATTTTGAAATTACGGTAAAAGGCGAAGTATATGACGCTAAATTATTGACAATATTTGGTGAAAATTTCAATACAACACTCTTAGAAGTATTGGAAAAAACATACGAGCCTAATGAAAAGGTAAACTGTAAAAGGACTACAGAAACAGCGATTTTAAAAGACATTAATACAGTAGCACCATATTTTTCATTAGATAAAAATATTGTTGAAATCATCAATGAAAATTGTAAGTCATTTGCGGATAAAATAGCAATTAAACACAATGATGAAGAAATAAGTTTTGCTGCGCTCGCTTCAAATTCAAATCAAATAGCATCGTACTTGTTAGATACTTTTCAGGGAAAAACTGATGATTTATTTGGCATCATGATGCCGCGTTCATCACAAATGATACAGAGCATTTTAGGGATTTGGAAAGCTGGAAGCGCTTATGTGCCAATAGGCATAGAATTGCCAGATGAAAATGTATTGCAAATCATCAATAACTCCAATGTAAAGGCAATCATAACAGACGACGAAATCGTCTTACAACAACTTTCAAGATTAGACATTGAAGTTCCTATCGTGAATCTGAATGCCATTCAAGAAACGCTCAAAACATATACAGAAGAGACAAGTTTTGTTCAAATTCAACCAAACGATTTAGCATATGTCATTTACACAAGTGGTTCTACAGGAGTTCCTAAAGGTGTAATGATTGAGCATATTGGAATGTTAAATCATATGGGCGCAAAAATTCATGAAATCGGAATCAACTCGGAAAGTATCGTATCACAAAATGCGCCACATACATTTGATATCTCCGTTTGGCAAATGTTTGCCTCCTTGGTCACTGGCGGACAATGTATTATTTATGATAATGATGATATTGTGGATGTAGAAAAATTTTCTACACATGTTTCAAAAGACAAGATCACTGTTTTAGAGTTAGTGCCATCATATTTGTTAGAAATGTTGCATTATTTAGAAGGAGAAAACAATGCACTTTCGCTACAGCTCAATAACATCGTTTTAAATGCTGAAACACTTACAAAACCAATGGTACAGCGATGGTTGGCATTATATCCAAATATTCCAATTATCAATACGTATGGTGCTACGGAAGTTTCTGATGATACATCGCATTACTTTATGGAGTCTGTTCCAACGCACTATTCTGTTCCTGTGATGCTAAAACCTATTCAACATTTTGAAGTGTTTATTGTTGATGAAAAACTACAACAAGTTCCGCTGGGCGTTAAAGGAGAAATATTATTAGTAGGTCCATGTGTGGGAAGAGGATATTGTAACGATACTGAAAAAACTAAAAAAGCATATTTACAAGGACCGATCGCAGGATTAACGGCCCAGGAAAGAATCTATAAAACAGGCGATTCAGGTCGATTTAATGCTGATGGAACCATGGAATTCATTGGAAGAACCGACAATCAAGTTAAAATTCGGGGACATCGAATTGAGCTGGATAGTATTGAAAACATTGCCGCAAGCATTCAAGGCATCAAAAATGTAAAAGCAGTAGCCTACATAGACAAACAAATCATTGCTTTGTATTACATGTCTGAAGATGAAATTGATGCTTCACTAATCAATCATACATTAGCAGAAAAATTACCAAAATACATGTTGCCTGCTGCATACATGCACATGCAGCGTTTTCCATTAACCAAAAACGGGAAAATAGATAAAAAGGCCTTGCCAATTCCTGAAAGTGATGGCATACGCTCATCATCGGAATATGTAGAAGCTACTACTGAACTTGAAAAACAAGTAGTTGCCATTTGGCAAAAAGTATTAGACATCACAAAAGTGGGAATGAATGACATTTTCTTCGATTTAGGAGGGCACAGTCTAAAAGTAATGCGTTTAAAAAACGAATATCAAAAAGCGTTCAACATAAAACTTGAGTTAAAGCAACTCTTTGAAAACCCAAAACTTGCTTCGCACTGTAAAATCATTCAAGCAGCATCACATACACATTTTGAAGCGATTACACCTGTAGCAATACAAGAAAATTATCCGCTATCAAGTGCTCAACATCGTTTGTGGGTATTAAGCCAATTCCAAGAAGGTTCCATTGCATACAACATTCCGTATACAATTCCAATGGAAATTGAAGATGTGGCGCTTTTCAAAAAAGCAATTGATGCTGTAATTGACAGACACGAAATATTGCGCACGGTTTTCAAAGAAAATGCGCAAGGAGAAATTCGCCAGTGGATTTTAAGTCATGATGAAATTAATAGTACGATTGCAGACAAAGAAGTAGCAAGTCAGCAAGAAGTAGCAGCGTATATTGCCGAAGATTCATTCAAACCATTCGATTTAGAAAATGGACCGCTATTCAGAGCCACTTTACTAAAAACAGCAGCCGGCGATTATACGTTCTATTTCAATATGCATCACATCATTAGTGATGGTTGGTCTATGGAAGTCTTAGCAAAAGATGTTTTTGCGTATTATGATTACTATATGGGAAAAATTGCGGAAGTGCCGAATCCATTGCGTATTCAATACAAAGACTATGCTGCGTGGCATACTGCTCAATTAGAAACGGACGCATACCAAGAGCACAAAAACTATTGGACACAGCTGCTAGAAACGCAAATTCCAGTTCTAAACTTGCCTTCTACTAAAGTTCGTCCAACTATAAAAACATATAATGGAGAAGGCTTTCAAACTTACATCTCAACCGAAATATCTGAAAAGTTAAGAACATATGTTGGGCAAGAAGGAGGAAGTTTGTACTCAGGTCTAGTAGCCTTGTGTAATGTTTTATTATACCAATATACAGGCGAAAAAGATATTAGTATTGGAGTGCCTGTTGCAGGAAGAGATCACAGCGATTTAGAAGATCAAATAGGATTTTACATCAATACCATCATCTTACGTAATAAAATACAATCGAATCAGAGTTTTACGGAATTTTACAAGGTCTTAAAAGAAAATACAGTAACCGCTTTTGGACATCAAATGTATCCTTCTGATCGTTTGCTGGAAGATTTAAATATTACAGGAATTGCAGGTAGAAATCCTTTATCAGATGTATTGGTAGATCATAATTTAGCGCTTACACAAGCAATTCTTGATATTGAAAATACTGCAATTACAAATCTGGGAAAAGTATTGGCGAAATATGATATCGAATTTCATTTTACAGAAGCCAACAATGGAATCATCTTTCAAGTAAATTACAATACGGACGTATACGAAGCTGAAATGGTGCAGCAGTTGATACAACATTTCAAACAATTGATACAAGTTGTCCTAAGCGCACCAAACAAACCAATTTCTGAAATTTCAGGACTGTCAGAAAAAGAAGAACATCACTTGTTAACTGTAGTCAACGATACAGAAGTAAGCTTGCCGGAAAACACAACTGTGATCAATTTATTCAAGGAACAAGTTGCTGCGAATCCTGAAAAAATTGCCTTGCATGGAGAAGATGCCAATTATTCCTTTGCGGAATTAGACACATTGTCAAACAAATTAGCGCAATGTTTACAAGAAGAGCACGCTATCAATTCAACATCGATTGTAGCTTTAAAGCTAGACCGAAACGAATGGTATGTCATCGCAGCATTAGCCGTTTTAAAAGCAGGTGCAACGTTTTTGCCAATTGATATCAAAACTCCAGCAGAAAGAGAACAATACATTTTAGAAGATGCAGATGCGGCACTATTCATTTGTTCCTCAGATTTCATGTTCGATACCAGTTTTACAGGGAGCATCTTCGCGATTGATATTGAATTTGATGTCACACAATATGAAAATGTGGCTGTAAATCAGATCACTTCTTGGGAACAAAATGCATACATCATTTATACGTCAGGATCTACAGGAAAACCAAAAGGAACTGTAATTGGTAACAAATAATTTGTCAACGATTTGTGACCAATTACAGTTCCTTTTGGTTTTCCTGTAGATCCTGACGTATAAATGATGTATGCATTTTGTTCCCAAGAAGTGATCTGATTTACAGCCACA